>DASQTM010000398.1:0-5235 GCA_035641875.1 Microvirga sp.
GCTCGCCCCAGGGGGAGGCGATGGGCTCCTCCCGCACGTCCTCGATCCCCGGCAGATCGTAGACCCCGGACCCGCCGATGATCCCCAGCATCGCCTCTGTCATGCCCTGCAACTCCATCAGATCCGCAGCTCTCATCCTGAGAAATTGCAAAGCATCGTCTCGAAGGATTGTCCAGAGAACGCCGGAGACGCCGCGCTTCCCCCTCTCCCGTGTGTGAGAGGGAGATTTGTCGCGTTTCCGCATTCCCTGGAACATCCGTCGAGACGCTTCGCTCCTCAGGATGAGGGCCGCGCATCGGGTCTAGCCCGAGAGCGGCACCGATGCGATCTCGTCCACGATCAGGCAGGGAAACAGCGTCTCCCGGACGATCTTGATCCCCCTGACCGGGGCGCGGATCGACAAGGGAAGGCTCTCGACCCGCTCCACCGCCGCATCGGGCGCGGGCCCGGACGACCGGTAGCGGGCGAGCGTGGAGTGGATAAGGTCGTAGCGCAGGGGCTCGCGCCCGGGCGGCGGCGGGATGGTGCCGGCGATCCTCTCCCGGATGGCCTCGATCAGGCCGGAGGTCTCCTGCGCCACCGCGATGATGGCGGTGTCGGTCACCTTGATCCGGGAGAAGTGCAGTTCGATGGGCGGATGTCCGGCGCAGAGCTCCTCCACGAGCGCGAGGCTCGGGGCCGCGATGCGGCGCCAGTAGCCCTCCTTGTCGAAATCGTCCTTGACCGGCACCAGGGCGTAGATGGTGACGTGGAGCATTTGGCGCGAGCCGAGATGCAGCGGCGCGGGCCAGCGCTCCGCGATGGGGCCGAGCAGGCCTTCGAGGGCGGCCGAGCACTCGGCCGGCAGGACCGGCTGCACGTGAAAGGCGAGGCTTGGTTTGCCCCAGAGGTCGTCGGCGATGGTCTGCAGCATGGGGAAACGCAGATACGTGCTCAGAGGG
This sequence comes from Microvirga sp., assembly GCA_035641875.1. Taxonomy (GTDB): domain Bacteria; phylum Pseudomonadota; class Alphaproteobacteria; order Rhizobiales; family Beijerinckiaceae; genus Microvirga. The sequence goes on from DASQTM010000398.1 coordinate 942, forward strand.
GCTGCCTCAAGGAAAAGGCCCCGGAGCCGGGGCCTTTTCAGGATCGACGATCAGGGATTGTGGGTCATCGGCGGGGTGGCGTGTCCTTCGACCTCGCCGCCCACCCGGGCCCAGATCTTCTTCTTGGTGAAGTAGAGCAGGCCCGCCAGGACGATCAGGAACAGCATGACCTGGAAGCCGAGGCGCTTGCGGGCTTCGAGGTGCGGCTCCGCGGTCCAGGTGAGGAAGGCGGTCACGTCGCGGGAGTATTGGTCGACGGTCTCGGGCACCTGCGGCTGGCCGGCCTCGTTCTTGGGATACTCCACCTGGCCGTCGCTGAGCGGCTTCGGCATGGCGATGATGTGGCCCGGGTAATAATGGTTGTAGTGGCCCCCTGCCGGAACCTGGAAGCCGGCCGGAGGCTCCTCGTAGCCTTTGAGCAGCGCCGTGAGGTAATCCGCGCCGTTCTCCGAGTACTGGCGGAACACGTCGAGCACGAACCAGGGGAAGCCGCGCTCGTAGGTGCGGGCCTTGGCCATGAGGGACAGGTCCGGCGGAGCCTTGCCGCCATTGGCCGCCGCAGCCGCGTTCTCGTTCGGGAACGGAGACGGGAACCGGTCGGCCGGACGGCCGGCGCGCTCGAACATGTCGCCTGCGTCGTTCGGCCCGTCCTGGATCTTGTATTCCGCCGCGAGCGCCTTGACCTGCGCCTCGGAGAACTCCGGGCCGCCGGGCTGGGAGAGGTTGCGGAAGTAGACGTAGCTTAAGGAGTGGCAGGAGGCGCAGACCTCCCGGTAGACCTTGAAGCCGCGCTGGAGCTGGGCCCGGTCGAATTTGCCGAACGGGCCCTGGAAGGTCCATCTGACCTGCGGCGGCACGGGGGTCTCGCCGGCCGCGAAGGCGGGAGCCGACAGGCCGAGCAGGGCCGCGGCGAGGAGAAGAGTACGCTTCATCATGATGTGTTTCCCCAGCGCTCGCGATCAGCCCTTGGACTGCGGTTCGGCATTGGCGCCGACCGGCATGCCCGCCCCGCCCTTCTGCACGCCCATGACGGATTCGAGGATCGAATTCGGCAGGGGCAGCGGACGCTCGACGAAGCCGAGCACCGGCAGGACGACGAGGAAGTGGGCGAAGTAATAGACCGTGCAGATCTGAGCCGCGAGGGTGTAGTAGCCTTCCGCCGGCTTCGCGCCGAGCCAGCCGAGCAGCACGCAGACGGCGACGAACACCCAGAAGAACTGCTTGTAGAGCGGGCGATAGGCGGTGGAGCGCACCCGCGACGTGTCGAGCCAGGGCATGAAGACCCAGATCACGATGGCGCCGAACATGGCCAGAACGCCGCCGAGCTTGTCCGGAATGGCGCGCAGGATGGCGTAGAAGGGCAGGAAGTACCACTCGGGCACGATGTGCGACGGGGTCACGGCGGGGTTCGCCGGGATGTAGTTGTCCGCGTGGCCGAGATAGTTGGGAATGTAGAACACCCAATAGGCGAAGAAGATCATGAACACCACGACGGCGAAGATGTCCTTGATCGTGGCGTAGGGGGTGAAGGGCACCGCGTCCTTGCCCGACTTGATCGGAATGCCGGTCGGGTTGTTCTGGCCCGGCACGTGCAGCGCCCAGATGTGCAGGACCACCACGCCGGCGATCATGAAGGGCAGCAGGTAGTGCAGGGCGAAGAAGCGGTTGAGGGTCGGGTTGCCCACCGAATAGCCGCCCCAGAGGAAGCTCACGATGGTCTCGCCCACGAGGGGGATGGCCGAGAACAGGTTGGTGATCACCGTGGCGCCCCAGAAGCTCATCTGGCCCCAGGGAAGCACGTAGCCCATGAAGGCGGTGGCCATCATGAGGATGAAGATGATCACGCCGAGGATATAGAGCACCTCGCGGGGCGCCTTGTAGGACCCGTAGTAGAAGTTCCGGAAGATGTGGAGGTAGACGGCGATGAAGAACATCGACGCGCCGTTGGCGTGCAGGTAGCGCAGGAGCCAGCCGTAGTTCACGTCGCGCATGATGTGCTCGACGGACTGGAACGCCATGCTGGCGTTGGGCGTGTAGTACATGGCCAGGAACACGCCGGTCACGATCTGGGCGACGAGCATGAAGGCCAGGATGGCGCCGAAGGTCCAGAAATAGGTCAGGTTCCGCGGCACCGGGAACGCCACGAAGGACGAGTGGACGAGGCTGGCCACCGGCAGACGGCTCTCGAACCATTTGCCGAAGGCGCTCTTGGGAACGTAGGTGGTAGGATGCTGGCTCATGATGCTCGCCTGATCGCTTTAAAGATCGTCGCGGAGGATTACGCTGTGGCTTCCTGCCCGATGGTGAGTTGCGTATCGGACGCGAAAGTATAGGGCGGAATCGGCAGATTGATCGGCGCGGGACCGCCGCGGACGCGGCCGGAAGTGTCGAACACCGAGCCGTGGCACGGGCAGAACCAGCCATTGTATTCGCCCTGCTGGCCGAGCGGTACACAGCCCAGATGGGTGCAGTTGCCGTAGACGACAAGCCACTGGGCCTTGCCCTCTTTGACGCGGGCCGTGTCAGGCTGCGGATCGCGCAGGGAGGCCACGTTCACGTCCTCGGCCGCCTTGATTTCTTCCGGCGTACGATGGCGGATGAAGATCAGCTTGCCGCGCCAGAACACCTTGACGATCTGCCCTTCGGCGATGGGCGTCAGGTCGACCTCCACAGGCGCGCCGGCAGCCACCGTCGCCGCGTCGGGCGCCAGGGACTGGATGAAGGGCCATACCAGGGTTGCTCCGCCGACGGCGGCGGCCGCACCCGTGGCGATGAACAGGAAATCGCGCCGTGTCGGCTCAGCAGCATGAGTGGTGGTGTCGGCCACTTGGCTCTCCAGCATTGATCAAAACGAGAACCGCGCGCTTAATGCCGTGGAAGCCTGGCATCCGACGCAATGCTCTCGGGATTGAGGAAGCACATGCGCCAACGCGCGCGCAATGCGACTGGGAGTCGCCGCGCGGTGGCTCTTTGGCACGGCCAAGGCCGCCTGTCCATAGGCGGATTGGAGATGTTCCAGCCTGATTTAACCTAAGTTACAGCCGTTTCCTCGACGCCCAGGAAACCTCCCGATTGCCGCCGCCAGAGCCGGGCATAGAGCCCGCCGCCGTTCACAAGTTCGGCATGGCTCCCCTCCTCCACGACCCGGCCCTCCTGGATCACGATGAGCCGGTCCAGGGCCGCGATGGTGGAAAGTCGGTGGGCGATGGCGATGACGGTCTTGCCCTCCATGAGGGTGGAAAGCGACTCCTGGATGGCGGCCTCGACCTCGGAGTCCAGCGCCGAGGTGGCCTCGTCCAGCACCAGGATCGGGGCGTCCTTGAGGATCACCCGGGCGATCGCGATGCGCTGGCGCTGCCCGCCTGAGAGCTTCACCCCCCGCTCCCCCACCTGCGCCTCATAGGCGCGCCGTCCGCGATGGTCCTCGAGCTCCATGATGAAATCATGGGCATGGGCGAGGCGCGCCGCCTGCTCGATCTCCCAGTCGCGGGCGCCCAGGCGGCCATAGGCGATGTTGTCGCGGATCGACCGGTGGAGCAGGGAGGTGTCCTGGGTCACCACCGCGATGGAGCCCCTCAGGGAATCCTGGGTGACCTTGGAAATGTCCTGCCCGTCGATGAGGATGCGGCCCCGCTCCACGTCGTGCAGCCGCAGGAGCAGGGACGTGATGGTGGTCTTGCCCGCCCCGCTGGTGCCCACGAGGCCCACCTTCTCTCCCGCGCGGATCGTCAGGTCGAGCCCTTCGATGACGCCCTCGTCCCGGCCGTAATGGAACGACACGCTCTCGAACCGCACCTCCCCTCGCGTCACTTGGAGCCGGGGGGATCCGGGCGCGTCCACGATGCCGTGGGGCCGGGCGATGGTCTGCATGCTCTCCTGCACTACGCCCACATTCTCGAACACCCCGCGCACGGTCTGCATGACCCAGCCGGACATGGCGAGGATGCGCATCACCAGGGACAGGCCCGTCGCGGCCTCGCCGCTCGTCATCAGCCCGCGGGTCCACAGGAACACCGACAGCCCTCCCGTGGCGACGAGAAGCGCGCTGTTCATCAGGGTGAGCACCGCGGAAACGCTGGTGATGAGCCGGAAGGAATCGAGAAAGGCCCGGGTATGCGCCGCCAGCGCCTCGCGCACGGCGGAGCGCTCCTCGGCGGAGCGCGCGAACAGCTTGACGGTGAGGATGTTGGTGTAGCTGTCGACGATCCGCCCCACCAAGGCCGATCGGTCCTCCGACACCCGCAGCGAGCGCTTCTGCGCCTCGGGAACGAAGTAGCGCATGAGCATCAGATAG
>DASQTM010000399.1:0-7461 GCA_035641875.1 Microvirga sp.
CGCGAGGGCGTCGCCATCGGCAACTGAGACAGGGCGGGCGGCTCTCGCGGCCGCCCGCCATTCCACGAAAGGTTTGAGCATCGTGCGCATCATCGTCATCGGCCGGGAAGGACAAGTGGCCCGCGCCCTGGCCGAGCGCGCGCCGGCCCATGGGGCGAAGGCGGTGCTGCTGGGGCGGCCCAAGCTCGACCTCGCCGATCCGTCGGGCATCGAGGACATCCTGCTGGACACGGGCGGCGACCTGATCGTGAACGCCGCCGCCTACACGGCCGTGGACCGGGCGGAATCCGAGCCCGAGCTGGCGGAGGCCATCAACGGCATCGGGGCGGGCGCGGTGGCGGGCGCGGCCGCCGCCATGAACGTGCCCGTCATCCAGATCTCCACCGACTACGTGTTCGACGGCGCGGCCGGCCGCCCCTACCGGGAGGACGACGCAACGCGGCCGCTCGGGGCTTACGGCTCCTCCAAGCTCCTCGGCGAGCAGGCGGTGGCGGACGCCAACCCCAACCACGCCATCCTGCGCACCGCCTGGATCTACAGCCCCTTCGGCAAGAACTTCGTGAAAACCATGCTGCGCCTCGCTGTCGAGCGGGACGAGGTCGGCGTGGTCGCCGATCAGGTGGGATCGCCCACGAGCGCGCTGGACATCGCCGACGGGGTGCTGAAGGTCGGCCGCAACCTGGTGGAGAGGCCACAGGAGCGCGCCTTGCGGGGCATCTTCCACATGGCCGGAGGAGGGTTTGCGAGTTGGGCGGACTTCGCCCAGGAGATCTTCGCCGTCTCCGCCCGGCTCGGCGGCCCGGGCGCTCGGGTTCGGCCCATCGGAACGGCGGATTACCCGACGCCTGCGAGGCGGCCGGCCAATTCGCGTCTCGACTGCGGGAAGCTCGCGGGCATCCATGGGGTCGTCCTTCCGCCCTGGCAGGCATCGCTGGAGGCCTGCATCCGGCGGCTGGTGGGCGAAGGGGGAACGGCGAAAGCTTAGACCAGCCGACCTCGGGCAAGCTCCGCGATACAAAACGATTGTTCTTTATAAAGAACGGTCGTAAAACGGGGCTCATGACGAACACACGATGTCCCAGCTTCCATCTCGAAACCCGCCTCGTCCATGACGGCCAGGAGCGCACGCCCCTGGGGGAGACCTCCGAGGCGCTCTTTCTCACGCAAGGCTTCGTCTACGAGAGCGCCGAGAGCGCCGAGCGGCGCTTCCTGAACGAGGAGCCCGGCTACAGCTACAGCCGCTTCTCCAACCCGACCGTCACCATGTTCGAGGAGCGCATGGCCTCCCTGGAAGGGGCGGAGGCCGCCTGCGCCACCGCGTCGGGCATGGCCGCGGTCACGGCCGCCATGATGGGGCAGGTTCAGGCGGGAGATCACGTGGTGGCGGCCCGCGCGCTCTTCGGGTCGTGCCGCTGGGTGGTGGAGGATCTGCTGCCCCGGTTCGGGGTCGGCTGCACCCTGGTGGACGGGCCGGACCTGGACCATTGGCGCCGGGCCGTGCGGCCCGAGACCAAGGCCTTCTTCCTGGAGACGCCCTCCAACCCGGGCCTGGAGATGATCGACATCGCAGGCGTCGCCGGCATCGCCCACGCGGCCGGCGCGACGCTCACGGTGGACAACGTGTTCGCCACGCCGCTCTTCCAGAAGCCCCTGGCGCTGGGGGCGGATTGCGTGGTCTATTCCGCCACCAAGCACATCGACGGCCAGGGCCGCTGCCTCGGCGGCGTGATCCTGGCCTCCGCCGAATTCATCGAGACCAAGGTGCAGCAGTTCCTGCGCATGACCGGCCCGTCCCTGTCGCCCTTCAACGCCTGGGTTCTGCTGAAGGGCCTCGAAACCCTACCCCTGCGGGTCGAGCGCCAGACGGCCAATGCGGGGTTCTTGGCGGACGCCCTCCACGACCACCCGAAGGTGCGCCGCCTCACCTATCCGGGCCGCCCGGACCACCCGCAGGCGGAGCTGATCCGGCGGCAGATGAGCGGCGGCTCCACCATGATCGCCCTGGAGGTCCAGGGCGGCAAGGAAGGGGCGTTCCGGTTCATGAACGGGCTCGGGCTCATCCGCATCTCCAACAATCTCGGCGACGCCAAGAGCCTCGTCACCCACCCGGCCACCACCACCCACCAGCGCTTCACGCCGGAGCTGCGGGCCGAGATGGGAATTCCCGACGGGCTGGTGCGGCTCTCGGTCGGCCTGGAGCATCGCGAGGATCTGCTCGCCGATCTCCTCGGGGCTCTGGCGCGGGTCTAACGGGAGGCCGGGGTCTCGCGCCGCCCGGCCCGCAGCAGCAGCCATCCGCCCGCGAGCATCGCCGCGCCCCAGGCCAGGAAGCCCATGTCCCAGTAGATCCACTGCTCCCGCGGCGCGGTCTCGTTCACGTGGTGGATGCCGAGGATCTGGTGGCTGACGGTTCCCTCCACCAGGTTGAACAGGCCGAAGCCCATCAGCAGGGCGCCGACGAGAAGCTTGCTCGACCAGCGCAGATGCGTGCGCCGCGCCGCGCGCCAGAGAACCGCGAGGCCCGCGGCCACGAACACATAGGTCAGGGCATGGAAGAGCCCGTCCCAGAACGTGTTGATCTTGAGGTTCTCGACGCTGTCGGGCGGATAGCCGGCGCTCGTGACGAGATGATGCCATTGCAGCAGCTGATGCAGCACGATGCCGTCGAAGAAGCCGCCAAGGCCGAGTCCGAAGAGGATGCCGGCCGAGACCGGAAAGCTCTCGCCCGCATCCCTGCCGTTCATGGAACTCTCCCGCATGAGCCGGTCAGCGTCGACGCCCATGTCCCGGAGGGGCCGTCATGACGATCATTGCGGCGCGGGCGCGGCAGGCGCGCGCGACGGCGCCGGCTGCGCCTGCACCCGGTCGAACATCCTGAGCGCCGCATCCACGCAGGCCTGGGTGGATTCCCGGTCGCCGCAGACGATGCGAAGCTGCGTGTCGCCGCTGCGCAGGAAGAAGCGGGCGCCGCGGCCCTGACGATCGTCGCGGGCGTCGTCCCCGTCGTCCTCGCGCATGATCCGGCCGCGCATGCGGTCGCGGCCGCCTTCGTGCGCCTGATGATCGTAGCCTTGGCGGTCATACCCGTGCCGGGTTTCGCGCCAGCCTCCGCCATCCTCGTCATCACGATCCCGCGACGAAACCTGGCCCCATGCGGAGCCTGCGACGAGGACGAGGCCGGCGGCCAGAATGAGGGCTTTGCGCATGTGAGCTCCGTTCGGTGAAGGATGGGAGGACGCGGGCGAGGCCATTCTCCGCTGCGGGAGAGGGGCGTCGTCCGGCGACACGCGGGGTGAACCAACGGTGGAGCCCATGGTTCCCGCGAGGACGCGCATCGGGCCGGAGGGCGTGATTTCAAGTGCAGCGCTCTAGGCAGAAAGTCGAACCCGAATGACGCCCGCCGCGCGTGGAGCATTCGGGGAGGTCCCTTGAAGTTCCTGAAGCAATGCCGCTACATTGCCTCAAACAAATAACGCGCCCCACCATCCGGGAAAGTGCGATCCTTAACGAGAACAAGGGAATATAGGGAAGAAACAATGACAAAAGACAAATCCGCGGAAGCCAAAGCTTCCGGCGCAACCAAGAAGTCTCGTCGCCATTTCCTGCAGGTCGCCGGCCTCGGCGCCGCCGCCACCGTCGCCGCGCCCCAGGTCTCCCGGGCCCAGACCGTCACCTGGAAGTTCCAGTCCACCTGGCCGAACCGGGACATCTTCCACGAGTTCTGCGGCGACTTCGCCAAGCGCGTGAACGACATGTCGGGCGGACGCCTGAAGCTCGACGTGCTCGCCTCCGGCGCGGTGGTTCCCGCCTTCCAGCTTCAGGACGCGGTTCACGCGGGCATCCTCGACGGCGGCCACGGGGTCTCCGCCTATTGGTACGGCAAGAACAAGGCCTTTGCCCTGTTCGGCACCGGCCCGTCCTTCGGCTGGAACGCCAACTCGTTCCTCGCCTGGATGAACTATGGCGGCGGCTACGATCTCTACAACGAGCTGCAGCAGCAGATCCTCAAGCTCAACATCGTGGGCTTCCTCTCCGGTCCCATGCCGGCCCAACCCCTCGGCTGGTTCAAGAGCGAGATCACGTCCGCGGACGCGTTCAAGGGCTTGAAGTACCGCACCGTGGGCCTTGCGGCCGACCTGAACCGCCAGCTCGGCGCGGCGGTGACGATCCTGGCCGGCGGCGAGATCGTGCCCGCCCTGGAGCGCGGCGTCATCGACGGAGCGGAGTTCAACAACCCCTCCTCCGACCTGGTGCTCGGCTTCCCGGACGTGTCCAAGACCTACATGCTCCAAAGCTACCACCAGGTGGGCGAGACCTTCGAGCTCATCTTCAACAAGGCCAAGTACGACGCCCTGCCGGCCGAGCTGAAGGCCATCGTGAAATACGCCGCGGAGGCCGAATCCGCCGACATGTCGTGGAAGGCCCTCGACCGCTACTCCAAGGACCTGGAGGCGATCAAGGCCCGCGGCGTCGCCGTGAAGCCCACGCCCGAGTCGGTGCTGAAGGCGCAGCTCGATGCCTGGAACAAGGTGGTCGACGAGTTCTCGAAGGACGCCTTCTTCAAGAAGGTGATCGACAGCCAGAGGGCCTGGGTGCAGCGCACCTACGCCTATGAGCGCCTGAACGAGCCCTCCCGCGAGATGGCCTACAACCACTTCTTCAAGGCGACCTGAGGAAAAGAGCGCAAGCCGGACGCCCAACCTGGGAGGCCCGGCTTGCAGCACCGCCCTCATCCTGAGGAGCCGCGTCAGCGGCGTCTCGAAGGAGGCTCCAGAGGGCACGGGAAACGCAACGGATCTCCCTCTCCCGTGTGGGAGAGGGTTAGGGGTGAGGGAAGGCCCTCTCCGAACAGAGCACAGCAGGTGGTGAGCGGAAACGTGAGCGCTTGATCCTGCACGGTCCTGCCCTCACCCCGTCTCGCTCACGCGAGCGACCCTCTCCCACACGGGAGAGGGGGGCGTTTCCCGCGCTCCCTGGACCCTCCTTCGAGACGGTGCTTCGCACCTCCTCAGGATGAGGGCGGTGGGGTGAGCCAGACCATGGGTGGTCTGCTTTCAACAACGAGGGCGGCGCATCCGCGCCGCCCTCGCACCACGCTCCGAAGGCTCCTGACGAAACGGACTTCGACCATGCGCTTCGTGTATCTCGTCGACCGCATCAACACCTTCATCGGCAAGACGGTGGCCTGGGCGATCCTCGTCCTCACCTTCGCCATCTGCTACGAGGTGTTCGCGCGCTACGTGCTGCGGGCGCCGACCGAATGGGCCTTCGACGCGAGCTACATGCTCTACGGCCTTCTCTTCATGGTGGCGGGCCCCTACGCGCTCGCCCGCAACAGCCACGTGCGGGGCGACTTCCTGTACCGCTCCTGGCGGCCCCGGCGGCAGGCCGGGCTCGATCTCGTCCTCTACTTCCTGTTCTTCTTTCCGGGCATTCTCGCCCTGGTCTATGCGGGCATTCCCTTCAGCCAGATGTCCTGGCTGATGAACGAGCATTCCATGAACTCGCCCAACGGACCGCCGATCTATCCGTTCAAGGCGCTGATCCCGGCGGTGGGCATCCTGATGACGTTCCAGGGCATAGCCGAAGTGATCCGCTGCATCGCCTGCCTGCGCACCGGGGAATGGCCGCCCCGCCTTCACGACGTGGAAGAGACCGAGAAGCTCATCCTCGAACAGGCCGAACAACAAGGTCTTACAAGAGGAAATATCTGATGCTGGCATCCTGGGGGCTCGGAAATCCCGAACTGGGCGTGGTGATGCTCGGCCTGTTCGTCGTTTTCATCATGCTCGGATTTCCCATCGCCTTCACGCTGATGGCCTTAGGCTTCGGCTTCGGCTATTTCGCCATGGGCGACATCGTGTTCTCCCTCGTGGTGCAGCGCGCCTATTCGGTGATGACCAACGACACCCTGGTGGCCATCCCGCTCTTCGTGTTCATGGGCTACATCATCGAACGGGCGAACATCCTCGACCGCCTGTTCAACGCGATCCAGGTCGCCGTGGGCGGGCTGCCCGGATCGCTGGCGGTGGCCACCCTCCTCACCTGCGCCCTGTTCGCCACCGCCACGGGCATCGTGGGCGCGGTGGTCACCCTCATGGGCCTCCTGGCCTTCCCGGCCATGCTGCGGGCGGGCTACGACGTGCGCCTCGCCTCCGGGGTGGTCTGCGCGGGCGGCTGCCTCGGCATCCTCATTCCGCCGAGCGTGATGCTGATCCTCTACGGCGCCACCGCGGGCGTGTCGGTGCCGAAGCTCTATGCGGGCGCCCTCTTCCCGGGCCTGATGCTCGCGGGCCTCTACATGGTCTACGTGATCGTCCGCTGCACCATCAACCCGAGCCTCGCCCCCAAGCTGCCGCCGGAGCAGCGCGTGGCGTCCTTCGGCAAGGTGCTGTGGGCGCTCGGGACCTCGTTCTTCCCCCTGGCGCTGCTCATTCTCTCCGTACTCGGCGCGATCTTCTTCGGCATCGCCACGCCCACGGAAGCCGCAGCCGTCGGCGCGCTCGGAAGCCTGATCCTGGCCGGCGCCTACCGGTCCCTGTCCTTTGGAAAGCTGAGGGAGTCCGTCATCCTGACCGCGCGCACCTCGGCCATGGTGTGCTGGCTCTTCGTCGGCTCCTTCATCTTCTCGTCGATCTTCGCCTTCCTCGGCGGCCATCAGCCCATCGAGAACTTCGTCACCGGCCTGAACCTGTCGCCGTTCTGGTTCCTCATCCTCACGCAGATCATCATCTTCGTGCTCGGCTGGCCCCTGGAATGGACGGAGATCGTCGTCATCTTCGTGCCGATCTTCCTGCCGCTCCTCGACAATTTCGGCATCGACCCGATCTTCTTCGGGGTGCTGATCGCGCTGAACATCCAGACGTCGTTCCTGTCGCCCCCGGTGGCCATGGCTCCCTTCTACCTCAAGGGCGTCGCGCCGGCCCATGTGAGCATCAACGACATCTTCCGGGGCGTGATGCCGTTCCTGCTGCTCGTGATCGTGGCCATGGCGATGTTCTACATCTTCCCGGCGATCGGCCTGTGGCTGCCGAATTATCTCTATCGCTAGGGCCGGAACATCGAATCCTCCTTCCCGTTGGGAGCCTGACGCAAACCGGAGCGATGCTCCCGGCAGTAGGTGAAGCCATGACGGGCACGGACAAGGATAGGACCGAAGGCAAGGACCAAACCGAAGGCAAGGATCAAACCGAAGGTCTTGCCCAGCAGAGCCTCAACACCAGCGTGGTGCAGCCCGGCCAGGGCGGCGCGGGCGGCCCGGGTCATGGCGATCGAGGTTTGACCGGGAACGACCAGCGCAAGGGCTTGGAGAAGGCCGGGCAGAGCCGCCCAAACGCCGATAGCCACCGTAAGAAGACGCCGTGATCGCGCGGGGAGCGCGCGACACAGCGCAGCAGATTCATCGAACCCGGCAGGATCCGGCCCGCTTCCGGCAGACCGTTTTATTTCTAACGAGAGCAC
>DASQTM010000400.1:0-3243 GCA_035641875.1 Microvirga sp.
TGCCGAGAAGGTCCTCTATGCGGGCCAGCCCCTGAGGGCCATTCCGCTCTTCCAGGAGGTCTTGCAGCGAGCCGACCTGACCACCATCGAGAAGCGGGCAGGGCAGCTCGGCCTTGCCCGCGCTCTGGCCTGGAGCGGCCAGCAGGAGGCGGCCATTCCCGTCTTCACCAAGATCCTGCGCATGTCCCCGGGCGATGTGGAGGCGCTGATCGGGCGCGGCAACGCGCTCAACGACGTGACGAGGCATCGACCCGCTCTGACCGACTTCGAGGCGGTTCTGGCGCAGCAGCCCGACAACGCCGAGGCGATCCGCGGCGCGGCCACGGCCGAGCGCTCCATGGGCTTGCCCCGGGCGGCCCTGGCGCGGCTGGAGCCCGTTCTCGCCCGCGGGGATCAGGACCCGGCCGCCCTGTTCATCGCGGCCCAGGCCCGGCGCGAGATGGGCCGTCCCGACATCTCCGAGAATCTTGCGCGGGCGGTGCTTGCCCGCAAGCCCGGCGACGAGGGCGCGCAGAGGCTTCTCGAACAGCTCTTTCTTGAACGCCGCCCCCTGACCCAGATCGAGGCGTGGCACGCGCGCCGTTCGGACGATCTCGCCATCTCGTCGCTTCAGCTCTCCCACGCCCTGACCCTGAACAACGGCCTCACCGCATTCGGGCCGCAGGCGCGCGTCCTGCGTTTCCGCGGCGAGGATTTCCCGAGCGTCGACATCTACAGCATCGGCCTTGCAGGCAGGCACCGGTTCAACGATGTGTTCGAGGTCAAGTCGTCGCTCTTCCTGAACCTCGAAGAGGAGAGCAGGCGTCTCAACCGGCAGGACGATCAGGACGTCACCTTCACCCACGAGACCGCCTTAAGCCTCATCCCCTCGGACGTGTTCAGGTTCGACCTGAACCTGGCGCGCCGCTATGCCGACGAGAACACCCGCTCGATCGTGAACGACATTCTGGCCAATGATTTCGGTTTCGCCGTCGAGGTGACGCCCGACAACGCCACCCGGCTCAGCGGCCGGGCCCAGTACAGCCGTTACTCGGACGGCAATGAACGGGTCTGGGGCCAGATCCAGTTCGCCAAGCGCTTCACCGCCATGCCCTACCTCTGGCTCGGCGCGACCTACACGGCTTTCGACTTCTCGAAGGTCGTCGACAACGGATACTGGAACCCGGATCAATACCAGTCCCTGGAGGCGAGCGTCCATTTCTACGGCAACCTCGCCGAGCGATGGTTCTTCGACATTCAGGGCGGGGCCGGATATGCCCTGAGCGAGCCGGGCAGCGGCGGGTTCGTGGCCTCCGGAACGGCGCGCCTGACCTATGAGTTCGATCCCCTGGCCTCGTTCGCGCTCTACGCGAGCCATCTCGTCTCGTACGCGCGCTCCTCCGACGACAGCGGCATCCCGCAGCCGCAACAGGACGACGAGCCGTTCACCCGCTGGTCCGTCGGCGGACAGCTGCGCCTGCGCTGGTAGGCGGCCCGTATCCTCAGCCGCTTCGTTAAGCGCGACAATAAGTAGCCTTCCATGCCGTGCGGTTATGGTAATCTCGCCTCCAAGAGCCCGGTTCACCGGGCCTGGGGAAGAGCAGCCGGATGGGACCGGCTGGAGGGGCAGACAAATGGAAAATCGCACGACAGTTCTCGGTCTTCTGCGCAGGGCGCGCGAGCTTGTGAGCGCCAGGCAGCACACGGACATCATCGAAGCGATCAGCTCGCTCAAGGGCGAGGCGAGCGGCCCGACTCGGGACCTCGCCTATTATGCGCTTCTGGACACGATGATGATGTCCAAGGGGGAGGCGTCCATCTCGGTTCTCTCGGCTCCCGATGCCCAGGACACGGTGATCGAGCTGTTCGACGCGACCATCCGGCGGATCACCTCCACGCTGCATTGAGCGGGTCCCATCGACCCGTCGGCAGGAGGGGCCGGTTGCGCTCGACGGCCCATGCCGGTGAAACGCACCGTCAGGCTGGATAGAGCTGCACGGGCGCGTCAAATCCCTTCAGGCTGTATTCCCGTCCTTCGCTCGCGACTACGGCTCGACCCGCGCGGTCGTGGACAGCCTGGCTCACCAGGATTTCGCCGGCTGCCGCCGCAGATTGAGCACGAGCGGCGGTGTTCACCACCGTCCCGATGGCTGTCAGGTCCCGGTGCGATCGGCCGAACTCTCCAAAGCTCACAGATCCGGAAGCGATGCCAACGCCCACGCCGAGCTCTCTTGCTCCAAAGCCGGCGTGATCGGCCAGGAGAGTTTTCCAGCGCGCCTTGCAGCGCCGCTGGATGTCACGCGCCGCCAGCACGGCTTGTTCCGCGTGATTGTCTTGCTCGATGGGAAAATTGAAGATCGCCATGACCGCATCGCCGATGGTCTTGTTGAGGAGCCCGTCATGTTCCCAGATGGCAGCGGCGCACTCGTCATAGAAGGCATCGAGCAGCGAAGACACGGCTTCTGGCGGAAGCGTCTGCGAAAGGTTCGTGTAGTCCTTCAGATCGGCGAACAGCACGGACACGTCCACGGCGATCATGCGGGTCTTCATAATCCGTGTGAACATGAGCTCGCAGATGGTGCAGGTGTTCGGGTTCATCCGGCTGGGACGGATGCCGAAGACCCGGAACGGGATGGACGCCAGGCCGCGCAGCGGCACGGGGATGCGCAACTGCTGCCAGCAGCCCTTGCAGATCCGTGACGGGGCAGCTGACATCCACTCGTCCTCCTTCCAAATCGCGCAGGCCCGCAGTAGGCGAGCAGGGGGCCCGGATCGGAAGGCTGCCGGTCAGGGCAGAGTGCGTCGGCCGCCCGTGAGCGGCGCGTGTCAAATTACCACCCGAGGCGGTGAGGAGCAACCGAACATGCCCGCGGGCTTGCAGGCTGCCGCAGCCCTTTGGGATGATAACTAAGACGCAGGCGTGGTCGCTCCACCCGTTGCAAAGGCCGGGCCGCGCCGGCTGTAGACCGGGCTCCTACATGACCGAAACATGCGTCCCGTGGGCTATCGCCCCCAGCGGAGCACCACCGGATCGAGGCGGCGGGCGATCTCGATCAGGCCTTTCCGGGTCTCCGGGTGGAGGGGCTGGAGCGGGTGGCGCACGGCCTCCGACCGGATGACGCCTCCCTCCTTCATGAGGGACTTGGCGGCGATGAGTCCGCATTGCCTGTTCTCGTAGTTGATCAGGGGCAGCCAGCGCTCATAGGCCGCCGCGGCCTCTTCGCGCCGCCCGTCCACGTAGGGATCGATGATCTGGCGAATGCC
>DASQTM010000401.1:0-4057 GCA_035641875.1 Microvirga sp.
GCTGTGGATTCCCTTCCCCTCGGCTTCGGGACCTGGGATAACCCTCCCCCGTCATGGCCGGGCTTGTCCCGACCATCTCGATGGGAGAACCTCTGCGCCCTCAGAATCGGGATGCCCGGCACAAGGCCGGGCATGACGAAGTGGATGTCGCCCGGCCGGCCCTGCGGACCGGACCAATGGAGCGAAGCGGCCCAGGGCGTCAGCCCGCCAGGACGGAAATCCACCACGCGCACTCTGTCACCTACCCGACAGGGCTTCTCACGCCGCCGCTGCCCCAGGGGCGGCGAGCCCCGCCAGGAGCTCCCGCGTGGTGACCACCTTGGCGGATTCGTACCGCAGGGTGGCCACATGGGCCGCATGGCTGGCGCGGGCCGGGATCGTGCCGCCGGCGCCGTCGGGCAGGTCGAAGCAGTCGCAGGCGTCCTCCACCAGAACCATGTGGTAGCCGAGATTGGCTCCCACGCGGATCGTGGTGGACACGCACATGTCGGTGGTGATGCCGAACACCACGACCTGGCGGATCCCGAGCCGCCTCAGGCGCAGGTCGAGGTCGGTGCCGATGAAGGCGGAGTTGACGCTCTTCGACACCACGGGCTCCGCCCCCAGAGGCTCGAAGCCCGGGCGGAAGGCGTTGCCGGGCTCACCCGGCGCAAGGGTCGAGCCCGGCGAGACCGAATCGTGCCTCACATGGATGACGGGCAAGCCCCGCGACCGCCATGCGCCGAGAAGGGCCTGGCCGTTGCGGTCCACGGCCTCGTTCCAGCGGGGCGGCCAGGAGGGCAGGTCGAAGGCCTGCTGCATGTCCACGGGCAGCAGAACCGAAGGGGCGTCGTTCATGGGGGATCTCCTTTGATTCCGCCCGTTGTGCCGCGCTTCGCCGCCGGTTTCACTCGACAAGATGGCGTCCGGACCGGATAAATGCCGGCCAGACACTCTTGGGACCGGCCCATTGACCTCTCTGCTGGACGAAAAGGACAAGGCGCTCGTCGCCGCCCTGCGCCGGAACGCCCGCGAGAGCCTAGTGGGCCTCGCCCGCGCGGTCGGGCTGTCCCGCAGCGCCACCCAGGAGCGGATGCGCCGCCTGGAGCGGGACGGAATCATCAAGGGCTATACGGTGGAGCTCGCCTCCGAGCACGATCCCGCCGTGCGCGCCATGATCGCCGTCACCTTCGAGCCGGGCTTTCGCTGCAAGCACGTGGTGCCGCGCCTCGCCGGGATGCCGGAGGTGGCGGCCTGCCATTCCCTCACCGGCTCCATCGACCTGATGGTGATGGTCGCCTGCGACTCCAACGCGACCCTCAACCGGGTCAGGGACGCGGTGGCCGCGCTGCAGGGGGTGGCGACGGCGACGACCCACATCGTTTTGGCGACCGAGTGGGAGCGGGATTAGGGCTCAGCGGGCCGTTTTCTTTGGGTTCAAAGGAGCATCCTTGCTGGCCTCTGCCATGTAAGTCCGCAATACAGCATTCATTCGGCGTTGATAGCCAGGGCCCTGTCTTTTGAAGAAATCCAGCACGTCCTCGTCAACGCGGATGGAAATCGGCAACTTGCGGGGAGGTGTTGCGACCTCGGCCTTTGACCAATCGATACCCTGAAAGGCTGCTTCGTCCGGGTCATCGGCGGACGAGGCTTTGATCTGCTCGTCTGTTAGAGCATCTACACGTGCCCAATCCGTCCCGGACGAGCGTCGCTCCAGGCGACCGTCAGGATGCTCTACAATGCTAGTCCCGTCATCCAGCGATGCGACGAGACGGACAAGATGCTCATGGTCCATATCGTTGTCGCTCCTCACGTCGTGCGATCCTTGCCGAGATCATGCGGATCGTATCGCCCCGCCAAGTGAAGATCACTGTGATCACCCGGCCTTTGCAGCGGCCGATGATCAGAAACCGATCTTCGTCATGTTCGGCTTTCGATCGAAAGGATAACGCATCAGGGTCACTGAAGACCCCGACGGCATCCTGAAAATCAACGCCGTGCTTGTCGATGTTTGAGAGGCGTTTCCGCTCATCCCAAATAAAATTGATCTTAGGGTCTTTCAAAGTATCGATTCCGATGGGTTCGGGCAAAACATCCCTGTGGCTGCGATTTCTCTCGCAGCTCACCCGCCAACAACTTGTTCGACACTTCGATATCCGTTCTGCGGATCATTGCTCGCAACACGCCTGAGTTAGGTTGCCTAAAGGCGACCGTCTCAAATCGACACTGTTCGTATATACACATATATATACTATCTGCAAGAGCTTTGCCCGTTATCCACAATAGCGTGAACTAGGCGAAATCCTGTGCGCCCTATAAAAGAAAGCTTTAGCAGGAACTTTAGTGCGCTACCCGCCCCAGATCCTCGAAGAGATCCGCGCCCGGCTGCCGGCCTCGGCGGTGGTGGGCAAGCGCGTGCGCCTGAAGAAGGCGGGGCGGGAGTGGCGGGGGCTGTCGCCCTTCAACGCCGAGAAGACGCCGTCCTTCTACGTGAACGACCAGAAGCAGTTCTACCATTGCTTCTCGTCCGGCAAGCACGGGGACATCTTCACCTTTCTCATGGAGACGGAAGGGCTGTCCTTTCCGGAGGCGGTGGAGCGCCTCGCGGCGGAGGCCGGGGTGGCCCTGCCGAAGCTCTCCCAGGAGGACCGGGCCGAGGAGGTCAAGCGCCGGAGCCTCTACGACGTGATGGAGCTGGCGGCGGAGTTCTTCGAGGCCTCGCTCCAGGGTCGCCTCGGGGTCAAGGCGCGGGATTACCTGGCCGGACGCAGCTTGGGCCGGGAGACGCAAGCCCGCTTTCGCATCGGCTACGCCCCCCCGGAGCGCTACGCCCTGCGCGATCATCTCGCCGGCAAGGGCGTCCCCATGGAGATGATGGAGGAGGCGGGCCTGCTCGTCACGGGCGAGGACGTGAAGGTCCCCTACGACCGCTTCCGCGACCGGATCATGTTCCCCATCGGCGACGTGCGCGGCCGGGTGGTCGCCTTCGGCGGGCGGGCCATGAGCGCCGACGTGCCGGCGAAATACCTCAACTCCCCGGACACCCCGCTCTTCAGCAAGGGGCGGCTCCTCTACAATTATCACCAAGCCCGCCAGCCGGCCCATGACAGGGGCACGGTGATCGTGGTCGAGGGCTATGTGGACGTGATTTCCCTGAATGCCGCCGGCTTTCCCCATGCGGTCGCGCCCCTGGGCACGGCGCTCACGGAGGACCAGCTCGCCCTGCTCTGGCGCCTGGCGGAAGAGCCCATCCTGTGCTTCGATGGGGACAAGGCCGGGCAGCGCGCCGCCTACCGGGCCCTGGAGACCGCGCTTCCGGGCCTGGCGCCCGGCAAGTCCCTGCGCTTCGCCCTCCTGCCCGACGGGCAGGACCCGGACGATCTCGCCCGGACCGGCGGCAGCGCCGCCGTGGAGCGGGTGCTCGTCGCCGCCAAGCCTCTCGTGGACATTCTCTGGGCGCGGGAAACGGAGGCGGGAGCCCCCGACACGCCGGAGCGCTGGGCCGCCCTGGAGCGCCGCCTGCGCGAATCACTGGCGCTGATTCGCGACGAAACCCTGCGGCGCTACTACCGGGAGGAGGTCGAAACGCGTCTTGCGGCCCTCAACCCGAACTCGCGCCAGGGCCGTTTCAACCGCCAGGCCAGGGGCGGAAGGCGGGATTTCCGGTCGCCTGCCCCGACCACGCCCAGCACCCACCAGAGCGTCAGCCCCATGCTGGCGCGCAACGCGCTCTTCGCGGGCGGGTCGGCGGAGAGCCCCCGGGAGGCGATGATCCTCTGCACCTTCCTGACCCACCCGGAAATCCTTCAGGATCATGCGGAAATCCTTGCAGGGCTTGAACTTGAGCACCGGGCCTCCCAGATGGTGCGCAACCTGCTGCTCGATGGAGCGGCGAGCGGCGAGCCTGCCGATATCGGCGTCGTCAATGCCCGCCTGGAGCGCGCCGGCCTGATGCAGGCGGCGGAAAGGCTCATGGGTCTGGTTCGCCCCGGCGACCGCTGGATGCTGGATCCCCATGCGGATTCCTTGCGGCTTGAGGACGCATTGCGGCAGGCGATCACCTTGCATCGCCGCGCGC
>DASQTM010000402.1:0-3384 GCA_035641875.1 Microvirga sp.
GCGGTCTCCTCCGGGCCAGTCTAGGGCGGAATGGGATTGTTTGAAAACCGCATTCCGGTCTTCACTGTCGCGCTTATCTTCTTCTCCCTCCAGGAGAGGGAGATTGGCGCTCCGTCAAAACCCGTTCTCCCTGGGAACAACGCCCGCTATGCTCATCGGCCAACCCAACCCATGAGCGAGGCCTATCGTGAGCCAGCACCCCGTCAGCCGTTTCCCCGTTCCCGACATCACCGAGATGCCGGAGGATATCCGCACCCGCATCCTCGCCGTGCAGGAAAAGTCGGGCTTCGTGCCCAACGTCTTTCTGGTGCTCGCCCGCCGGCCGGACGAGTTCCGGGCCTTCTTCGCCTATCACGATGCGATCATGGATAAGCCTGGCAATCTTACCAAGGCGGAGCGCGAGATGATCGTGGTTGCGACGAGCAACGCCAATCAATGCCAGTATTGCGTCGTCGCCCATGGGGCGATCCTGCGCATCCGCGCCAAGAACCCGCTGATCGCCGATCAGGTTGCCATCAACTACCGCAAGGCGGACATCACGGACAGGCAGAAGGCGATGCTGGATTTCGCCATGAAGGTGGCCTTCGAGGCCTATGCGGTGGGCGATGCCGACATCGAGGCGCTGAGCGCCCACGGCTTTGGCGAGGAGGATGTGTGGGATATCGCCGCCATCGCGGCCTTCTTCGGCATGTCGAACCGGCTGGCCAATGTCACCAATATGCGCCCGAACGACGAGTTCTACACACTCGGCCGGGGCTGATTTGCACCGCCCGAGGGTTACCTTCGGGGCCGAAGCGTAATAAGAACCCGATTGTTCAGCGTGGACCGTCAAGCTTTGCAACACATCACCCTCACCGGCCTCTACGGGACGCCGCCGGCGGAACTCGCCGTGGCCCCTGAGGCGGCCATCCAGTTTTCGCCCCTCATCCCCGGCTCCGGCAGGCTTGAGGAGCAGGCGGAAGGCTCGCTCGCCGAAATGCTCGTGCTGGCCCCGCCCGGCACGGTGGAGCGGCGCTACGCGATAGCCCTTGCCTTAAGAGCCCTCGCCCCAGGCGGCATGCTGACGGCGCTCGCCCCCAAGGACAAGGGCGGGTCGCGGCTCGCCAAGGAGCTCAAGGGCTTCGGCTGCACAATCACTGAGACCTCCCGCCGCCACCACCGCATCTGCACCTGCGAGCGGCCGCCCCGCCCGCTTGGCGTCGACGAAGCCTTGGCCGAAGGCGCGCCGCGCCTCGACGAAGCGCTGGGGCTATGGACCCAGCCGGGGGTGTTCAGCTGGAACCGGCTCGATCCCGGCAGCGCCCTTCTGGCCCAGAACCTGCCCCCCTTGAGCGGCCGGGGCGCGGACCTGGGCTGCGGCATCGGCACCCTCGCCCGCACCGTCCTGGCCTCCCCCAAGGTCGAGAGCCTGGCGCTGATCGACATCGACCGCAGGGCCGTGGAGATGGCGCAGCGCAATGTCGCGGATGACCGCGCCGCCTTCCGCTGGGCGGATATCCGCAGCAGCGGCGCCGGGCTTGCCGGGCTCCATTTCGTGGTGATGAACCCGCCGTTCCACGACGGCGGCGCCGAGGACCAGAGCCTCGGGCAGAGCTTCATCCGCCGGGCCGCCGAAGCCTTGCGCCCAGGCGGCATCTGCTGGCTCGTCGCCAATCGCCACCTGGCCTACGAGGCCGTGCTTGCATCCCTGTTCCGGCGCGTGACCCCGAAGGCCGAAGCCGCAGGCTACAAGATCTACGAGGCTCAGAAATGAGCAAGGCTGCGCCGACGCTCCGTCTCGACCGCCTCCTGGCCAACATGGGCTACGGCTCGCGCCGCGAGGTGCAGCAATTGGCCCGCGCCGGGCTCGTGACCCTTGATGGAGCCGCCATCGAGGACGCCGACCAGCGCATCGCCGTGACCCCCGACCTGCCGGAGCGGATGCGCATCCGGGGCAAGCCCCTCGACCCACTCCCGGGCCTGGCGCTGATGCTGCACAAGCCCTTGGGCGTGACCTGCTCCCACAAGGAGGCCGGCCCCCTGGTCTACAGCCTGCTGCCTGAGCGGTGGCGTCATCGCGACCCGGCCATCTCCACCGTCGGGCGGCTCGACAAGGATACGTCGGGCCTGCTGCTCATGACCGACGACGGCAACCTGCTGCACAGGATCATCTCGCCCCGCGCCCATATCCCCAAGCGCTATCAGGTGACCCTCGACCGCCCCCTGAGGGGGGACGAGGGCGAGATCTTCGCGGCCGGCACCCTGCTCCTCGAAGGCGAGGACAAGCCGCTCCTGCCGGCAACGATGGAAGTGCATTCGAGCACCAGCGCCTCCCTGACCCTCACCGAGGGGCGCTACCATCAGGTCAGGCGCATGTTCGCGGCCGTGGGCAACCACGTGACCGCCCTGCACCGCGACCGGATCGGCGAGCTGGCCCTGCCCGAGGATCTGGAGCCAGGGCAATATCGCCTGCTCGGCGAAGCCGATCTGGCGCTGGTCCTGCCGCCCAGCAAACAGGCGCGGCCCGAGCCGTCATGATGAGGTCCGGCGAAGCGCCCTTTTGCCGGTAAACAGCGTCACCTCGTTTGATCAGGCTCCATCAGGTCACCGACGATGAGGCACCGGCTTTGCGAAAGACGATGCGTCATCCAAAGGAGAGAGCGGTTCCCATGAACCGCAGTTCTTGAAAACCGCTCCAGCTCGCAACACAAAGCCCTTCTCTGCCAAACGGTTCGCAGAGTTGGGCCCGTCCCTGCTCTCCTGCCGAGATTCTCTCGCTCGTCCGCTAAAGTCCTTCGACTTGGCAGGAACAACCGGACCGGCTCCTTTCGGTCAGGGTCACAATCCGGGTTCAACCCAAACAAGACGTCATGGCCCGGGGGTGCTCCGTGGCCGTCCTGTGAGAGGCATGTCAGGCGTATCGGCCGGCTCTTCGACGCCTCGCGAAGAGCCGGCCCTAGCGCGCTACAGGACGAAGAAATCAGAGTCCGACTCGGCAGAACGCCTGACATACTTACAGATGATGGCTGCTGCATCCGTCCCGAGGGCGTCCGCACCAAGGGGGAGCTCCGACGCCTGCTCGGAGGGTCCGGAGAGATTGCCCCGAACGATTGGACCGAGACCATCTTCAACCCGGACGCTGAGATTGTAGGCCAGGTCTCGGATCTCATTCATCTTATCATCAGCAGGCGGAGCATCTGCGCGCGCTCCTGCGAGGGTCAATGCATCTTTCTTCGTGATGGCGGCCAGATCCAGAACGGCGCGCTCAGCGATCGAGATTGTGCTTGCATCGAAAGCATCAGGGCCGTCGACGCCGCTATCGCTCAATGCGCTATCGAGGGCACCAGCGTCGCTTGCCTTGACGCTCGTGGCTCCTGAACTCGGCTCGCTTACGGTAAAAGTCCA
>DASQTM010000403.1:0-7848 GCA_035641875.1 Microvirga sp.
CCTTGTTCCCCCTCCGGCACACAGCCGCCTCGGCTAAACAGCAGGCGATCAGCAAGCATCACCTGGAAGCTTGACTTCCTCACACAGAGGTCTCACACAAGAGCTTCCCTGACGCTTCTTAAGTGCTTGTTATTCAAAGGCTATGTCTTGGAAGAGGAGTTTTCGATCCTCTCCACCGGCACCATTCTTTCCTGTTTCCATCAGAAGAAACCAAGTCGTAGCAATGGCTTAACGAAGATCTCACGGTCGGGCGAAAGCCTCGTCCATGGAGCCGCCGATGGCCCGTCTCGGGCAGGATCCTGACGTCGGGTCTGGCACCCGCGATAGGGGACACGGCGCGCCCTTCCCGTGCTCGTGCAGGGACCAAGATCACGTCTACCCAATGATAACTAATCCTCTTTCGGTAAGGATTTGCCCCGAGATCCAGGCGTCTCTCCA
Organism: Microvirga sp.; assembly: GCA_035641875.1. Taxonomy (GTDB): domain Bacteria; phylum Pseudomonadota; class Alphaproteobacteria; order Rhizobiales; family Beijerinckiaceae; genus Microvirga. Next base: position 439 of record DASQTM010000403.1, read on the forward strand.
AAAGACAGGCCTGCCGAGGGCCAGCAGGATGAATACTGCTGCGGGCGCCGCTGTTGCGGTCCGACAGAGGCTCGCCAAGAGCAGCCATCCCTGGCGGGTCAGAGGCCGCTCACGCCCGCGGCGCCTTTCCGCAAAGCTTGTGGCAGTTCGGCGACAGCCATGGGAGCTAAACCAACCTATTATTGCCGGGTCTGGTCGGGATATGGAGGTGAAGGTATCCTCATGAAGAAAACTCTTCTTGCCTCTGTAGCCTTTGTCATCCTCTCCGGGGCTGCATCAGCTTCGGACCTGCCGGCGCAGACAGGTGTTCCCGCTCCCGTTGCGGCCCATTCAGGACCAGCCTGGAGCGGCTTCTACGTGGGAGCCCACAAGGGCATTCATCGAAGCGACACCACGTTCCGCCTCGACAGTTTCCTCAATTTCTTCGAGAACGTCGACAACAGCACCTATCTGCCGAGCGGCGATCTCGACCACACCTCGGCGATGGGCGGAGTTCAGGCTGGGGTGAACTTTCAGACGGGACGCTTCGTTCTCGGCCTCGAGGCGGATGTCTCGGTTTTCAGCGAAGCGAACACCACCACTTTCGCCACCCGCTTCTTCTCCCCTATCGACTCGTCGCTCGTCACCACCCAGGTCCGATCACGACTGGACTACCTTGGCACGGCCCGCTGGCGGTTGGGCGCAACATTCGATCACCTGCTCGTCTATGCCACGGCCGGACTGGCGCTTGGGCATGTGAACTACAGCGTGGCTTACGAGGAAGAGGCGGCCCGCGGATTTCCCTACATCGGCGCAGGCCAGGCGAACACGATCCATATCGGGTACGTCATCGGGGGCGGCCTCGAATATGCCTTCACCAACAGGCTCTCCTTGAAGGCCGAGTATCTGTACTACGATCTCAGCAATGCGTCGCTGAGCACCGTTCTGATCGGCGAGCGGGGCGAAGCGTTCACCCACATCATTGATACGGGCGGCCATATCGGACGCGTGGGCGTGAACTTCAAGCTTTGAACGCCCGTGGACTCAAGGCGACGCGGCCTCGTGAGCCGGCCGGATGCGCCATGGAGCCTCCGCCAGCCCAAGCATTCTGAAGGGTCTGCGGACTAACGGATGCGCTCCTTGCCCCAGTTGTCATGGGCGACCTGGTCCGAAACCTTCTGCTCGGTCGCCGTCAGCCTGCGGCGGCGGCTGCCGTAGACATACATGAGGATGCCCATCAGCAGCGGGCCGCCGATGATCACCACAGCCCATACCCAACCGTCCGCAATGTCCCAATCCATGGCTCGTCTCCTTAACGAAGGGCGGCCAGCCGCCGCCCCTGGAATTCCGAAGGGCTAACCGGGAGACAAAGTCGTTGTTCCCCCTCAGGGCATGCCGTAGGCAAAGCCGGGGCTGACGCGAGACGGAGCATCTCCGTATGCCGCCCCTGGAAGCAGGACGACGAAGCCGATGCCGATCCCCATCACCGCTCCGGACGATCCCCGAATCGAGCCCTACCGCGCCGTGCGCGAGCGGGACCTTGCCGGGCGGGAGCATCTCCTCATAGCCGAGGGCGAGGTCGTGGTGAGAATCCTGCTGCGGCAGTCCCGGTTCACGGTCCAATCCCTGCTGCTCGCCGAGAACCGCGTCCTCAGCTTGGACGACGCCCTTGCGGGTCTTCCCGCCGAGGTCCCCGTCTACACGGCGAACCGCGCCGTGATGGACGCCATCGTGGGCTTTCCCATCCATCGGGGCGTTCTCGCGGTAGCCAGGCGCGCGCCGTTGCCTCCCATTGAAGCGCTCTTGTCCGGGCTGCCCGAAAGAGCCCTGGTCGTCGGGCTCGTGGGCCTCGCCAACCATGACAATGTGGGCGGCATCTTCCGCAACGCCGCCGCCTTCGGCGCGGAGGCGGTCCTGCTCGACCGGGAAACCTGCGATCCGCTCTATCGCAAGGCGATTCGCGTCTCCGTAGGCGGGGCCTTGAGGGTTCCGTTTACCCGCGTGGCCTCGGCGCAGGCCATGGTCGAGGCCCTTCAGACAGCGGGATTCGACGTGATCTCCCTTTCCCCGTCGGGCCGCGAGATCCTCTCTCAGGTTCGACCATCGCCAAGGACGGCGCTGCTCCTCGGCGCGGAGGGGCCCGGCCTGCCGGCGGAAGTGCTGGGGCGGACGCGCAGCGTGTCGATCCCCATGAGCGGCGGCTTCGACTCCCTCAATGTGGCCACCACGAGCGGCATCGCCCTGCATCACCTGGCCGACGTCGGAACGACGGCCTGATCTTTGCAGGACTGCAAGCTCTCCGACTCGTGAAAGACTTCTCTCTTGCCAATACGCGGAGCCCTTCTAGCCTTCTTGCGTCCATACAGGAGACGCCTATGACAATGACACGCCGCGCCGTCCTCGCCAGCACCGCCCTTGCGGCCACTGGAGCTCCCGCCTTGGCTCAAACCGCCAGCCCCTCCCCGAACCCAAGTCCCGCCCAGGGGAACCCCTCCCGCCAGGCTCCCGGCTTCTACCGCTACAAGGTCGGCGATATCGAGGTGACCGCGATCCACGACGGCTTCGCGCGCCGCCCCCTGGAAGGATTCGTGCGCAATGCGGAGCTGTCGCAGGTTCAGCAGGCGGCGCAGGAGGCGTTTCTCCCCACGGACGCCCTGCCCATCGTCTTCACCACCCTGGTCCTGCGGCAGAACGATCGCCTGACCCTGATCGACACGGGCAACGGCGACATGGGCGCGCCGACCGCCGGCCACTGGATGGCGAATTTCCGCGCCGCCGGCTTCGATCCGGCCCAGGTGAATACGGTGGTCATCAGCCATTTCCACGGGGATCACATCAACGGCCTGCGCCTGAAGGACGGCACGGCCGTCTTCCCGAAGGCCGAGGTGATGGTGCCGGCGGCGGAGTGGGATTTCTGGATGGACGACGCCCGCATGAACCAGGCGCCGGAAGGCATGAGAGGCGCCTTCCAGGGCGCGCGCCGGGTCTTCGGACCGATCGCCGGGAATGTGAAGCGCTATGACGCGAACAAGGAGGTCGTGCCGGGCCTCACCAGCGTCGCCGCACCGGGCCATACGCCCGGCCACACGGCCTACGTGCTCTCCTCGGGCTCGGGCAAGCTGATGATCATGTCCGACCTCACCAACCACCCGGCTCTCTTCGTGCGCAATCCGGACTGGTCCGCCGTGTTCGACATGGATGCCGACCAAGCGCGCGCCACCCGGCGCCGGATGCTCGACATGGCGGCCTCGGAGCGGGCTCAGGTATCGTTCTATCACGCGCCCTTCCCGGCCACAGGCCATATCGCGAAGGACGGCAACGGCTTCCGCTTCGTGCCGGTCCAGTGGAGCCCGGCCGCGTAAGGCCCAAGGCGGGCGGCTCAGCCGCCCGCCGTTTCCCCCACGAGCCAGTCGAGGGTGGCTGCGTCCGCGCCGGCGGGCTCGATGAAGAGAATCACCGGCGTCTCATAGGGGTGCCTCTCCTTCAGAGCCTTGTGCACACTTTCCTGCAGCCCTTTCCGGGTCTTGAGGATGGCCGCGGCCTCCTGCCCCCGCTCCACCGCCCCTTTCCAGGCATAGACCGAGCGCATTCCCGGCAGCACGTTGATGCAGGCGATCAGCCCCTCGCGGACGAGACCCTCCCCGATCGACAGGGCGGTGTCCGCATCGGGAAAGGTCGTATAGACGAGAAGTGGGCTGTCCATGCTATGCCTTCCTTCCGATCCTTGGCAGCGCAGCGAGGGTAACTGGGCATGGCCCGCCGTTTCAACAACATCGCACTTGTGGCAAGTCAGACGCCTGACGCTCAGGACGCGCTCCAAGCTCTCGCAAGCCGCTACCCGAACGTTCCGCCCGATGAGGCCGACGTCATCGTGGCGCTGGGCGGCGACGGGCTGATGCTGCAAACCCTCCACAAGGCCATAGGCCCGGCAAAGCCGATCTATGGCATGAACAAGGGCACCGTCGGATTCCTGATGAACGATTATCGGGAGGACGACCTGTTCGAGCGGCTGGAAAGCGCCCAGCGCAGCGTCATCCATCCCCTGCTCATGGTGGTGTGGGACGTGCATGGGGTGGCTCATACGGCCCGGTCCATCAACGAGGTCTCCATGCTGCGGCAGACCTATCAGGCGGCCAAGCTCAGAGTGAGCATCGATGCCCATGTCCGGATTACGGAACTTATCGCGGACGGCATTCTGGTGGCGACGCCTGCCGGGTCGACTGCCTACAACCTCTCCGTCGGCGGGCCGATCCTGCCCCTGAATGCGCCCCTGCTGGCGCTCACCCCGATCTCCGCCTTCCGTCCGCGCCGGTGGCGCGGGGCGCTCCTGCCGGATCACGCCAAGATCCAGATCGAGGTGCTGGAGACGGCAAACCGTCCGGTGAGCGCGGTGGCCGACCACACGGAGTTCAGGAACGTGTCCCGGGTGCATGTGTCCATGGACAGGAGCGTCGACCTCGTGATGCTCCACGATCCGGGCCACAGTCTGGACGAGCGCATCCTGCGGGAGCAGTTCGGTTATTGACGGCGGCAAATGGCATGGGAAAACCCTGCCCTTTCGCGACACAGGAGGACAGCGCCATGAACGACGAGAACCGGCACCCTCGGGGCGGCCTCTATTTCGAGGATCTCACCATCGGGGCCGTGATCAAGCACCGCCTGACCCGGACGGTGACGCAGATGGACAACATGCTGTTCTCCAACATGACCCTGAACCCCCAGCCGCTCCACATCGACGCGCATTTCTGCGCCACCGAGACGGAGTGGGGGCAGCCGCTGATGAACTCCCTGTTCACGCTGGGCCTGATGATCGGCATCTCGGTCAACGACACTACGGTGGGCACCACCATCGCCAATCTGGGCATGACCGACGTAAAGTTTCCCGCGCCTCTGTTCGAAGGGGACACCATCAACGTGACGACGGAGGTGGCGGGCAAGCGCGAATCCAAGTCGCGGCCGGATGCGGGCATCGTCGATTTCATTCACCGGGCCTACAAGCAGGACGGCGCGCTGGTGGCCGAGTGCCGCCGGCAGGCCTTCATGCGCCGCAGGAGCGCCTGATGCGGTCCCTGCTCTTCGTGCCGGGCGACAGTCCCAGGAAGCTCGACAAGGCGCTGTCTTCGGGAGCCGATGTCCTCCTCATCGATCTGGAGGATTCGGTGGATGTGGCCGCCAAGGATGACGCGCGGCGTGTCACCTCCGCCTTCGTGGCGGAACACCGGACCAAGCCCGACCGGCCGCGCCTCTACGTGCGTGTGAACGGCCTCACCACCGGCCTCACCGATGCGGATCTCGACGGCGTGATGCCGGTTGCGCCCGACGGGATCATTCTGCCCAAAACCGTGGGCGGCGCGGACGTGGCGCATCTGGGCGCCAAGCTGGCGGTTCGCGAGGCGGAATACGGGTTGGAGGACGGAGCGACCCGCATCCTCGCCATCGCCACGGAGAATGCCGCAGGCGTGTTTGCGCTCGGCACTTTCGCCGGCGCGAGCCACCGCCTCACGGGCCTCACCTGGGGCGGAGAGGATCTCTCCGCCGATCTCGGGGCGGAGGCGAACCGGGACGAGCATGGGGGCTATACCGATCCCTATCGCCTCGCCCGTTCGCTGACCCTGATGGGCGCTGCGGCGGCGGGCGTCGATGCGGTGGATTCCGTCTTCACCAATTTCCGCGACATGGCGGGCCTTGAGGCCGAGTGCCGGCAGGCCCGTCGCGACGGCTTCGTGGCCAAGATGGCGATCCATCCGGCCCAGGTGCCGGTGATCAACGAGGCTTTCACCCCGTCAGCCGAGGCCGTCGCGCGGGCGCAGGCCGTGATCGAGGCGTTCAAGGCCCATCCGGGAGCCGGCGTGGTCGGGGTCGACGGAGAGATGCTCGACCGCCCCCATCTGCTTCGCGCGGAGCGGCTTCTGCGGCGGGCGGGGAGGACCTAGCGGGTTTGGTACTCGAGTCGATCTGTCGCTTTGAGTGAAAGCGGACATGTTGCGTCAACTTACTGCGGCGCGCCGGCAGTTTGCTCCCGCGCCGCCCTCCGAAACAGCCAGGCCGACACGAGCCACAGCGCCATGAAGATCCCCGTCAGGACCAAGGCGGAGCCCAATCCGGCGGTCAGGGCGATCACGGCGACTAGCGCCTGAGCCAGCGCCGTCGCCACCAAGGCGCGGGCCATCCCCTGCGGCCGGAAGCGCGCGGCGAAGGCGCCGACGATCCCAACGGCGAGCACTCCGGGATACATGAGGTTGGCGGGGTTATCCTCCCTCCCGATGATGCCGACCGCAAGGTTCATCCAGACAAGGATGAAGGCTGTCACAAGCGCAACGCCGACGGCGGCCCGGTAGGCGTGATTGCCCGTCTGCCTCGCCGCCAGTTCGTAGGCGCCGCCTGCGGTCACCAGCATGGCGCCGAAGGTGACGAAATCGGCCAGATCCCAGTCCGCCTCATCGGTGACCTGCATCGCCACAAGGGGGAGCAGCAGCAGGAGCGCGGCGGCGCCCCAGACCGCCATCCTCCAACGGCTCCCGCGCCCTTCGCCACCATTTTCCATGTTTCCTGCCATTGCCGATCTCGACCGCTAGGCGCCCGGCCGCGTAATCGAAAACTTCGTCTCAGGGGTCGCCACGAAATAATCCCGGTAGCCGGCGCGGGCGATGGGCCGCATGGCGGCCGTATCGACCAGGCCGTTCACGATGAAGCGGTCGTCGATATGGATGCCGACCACCTGCCCGATCACGAGATGATAGGACGGGTCGCCCCCGCCCAGGGGATTGAGCGGGACGGTCTGCAGCCACCTGCATTCCAGCGCGGCGAGGGCCTGCGCCACCCGCGGCGGCTTGACCATGCGCGAGGGCGCGGCCTCCAACCCGGCATGCTCCATCTCGCTCACGCCGCGGGGCAGAACGGCCGAGGTGGCGTTCATCTGCTCCCTCAGGTCGAAGGTGGCGAGATTGCACACGAATTCCTTCGTCTCCTCGACAAAGGTGAGCGCGTCCTTCCGGCCTGCGGACGAGAAGGCCACCATGGGCGGGCGTTCGGAGACGGCGTTGAAGAACGAATAGGGCGAGAGGTTCACCTCGCCCCGGGCGCTCATGGCCGTGATCCAACCGATGGGGCGGGGCGTGACGAGGGCCTTGAACGGATCGTGCGGCAGCCCGTGGGCGTTGGCGGCGGTTTCGTAGAACATAGGTCTTAAAACCGGGTGACAATGCTGGCGAGGTTGGGGCGGTCCCGGTCGGAGGGGGTCTCCTTGGCGGTGCCGATATGGACGAAGCCGGCGATGCGCTCGCTGGGCTTCAGTCCCAAGGCATCCAGAACCCGGCGGTCGAAGGCGGCCCATCCCGTGAGCCAGGACGCGCCATAGCCGAGCGCCGCCGCAGCGTTCAAGAGGTTCATGCAGACGGCTCCCGCCGAGAGGACCTGCTCCCAATCCGGAAT
>DASQTM010000404.1:0-3410 GCA_035641875.1 Microvirga sp.
GACCTCTGGCTCAGCTTCGGCGCGGCGGTGCGGGAGCAGCCCTTCCTGGGAGCCGGGTTCGGGGTCAGTCCCCGCATTGCCCTGACGTCGGTGGCTCAAAAGGTGCCGAAGGAGCAGCGGACCATGCTGGCCATCGGACATCCGCACAACGCCAGCCTCCAGATCTGGGTCGAACTCGGCGCTGTGGGTGTCGCCCTTGCCCTGGCCGTCGTCCTGACGCTTCTGTGCACCGTCGCCCGCGAGCCCCCTATGATGGCGAGCGCGTCCATGGCTCTGATCGCCGGGGCTGCGACCGTCGCCCTCGTCGGGCACGGAGCTTGGCAGGGGTGGTGGGCAGCCTCCCTTGGAGGGGCCATATTATGGATGCTCGCCTCGACCAGAACCCGACCGGAGACCAGGCCATGACCTCATTCGATGTTGATCTCTTCGTCATCGGCGGCGGGTCCGGCGGGGTTCGCGCCGCCCGCATCGCGTCCGGCTACGGCGCGAAGGTGATGATGGCGGAGGAGTACCGGGTCGGCGGCACCTGCGTGATCCGCGGCTGCGTGCCCAAGAAGCTGATGGTCTATGCGAGCCGCTTCGCCCACGATTTCGAGGAGGCGGCGGGTTTCGGCTGGAGCCTCGGTGAGCCGAGCTTCGATTGGGCGACCCTGATCCGCAACAAGGACAGGGAGATCGACCGGTTGGAGGGAATTTACCGGACGAACCTCGAAAAGGCGAGCGTGGAGATCCTCGACAGCCGGGCCGTCATCGAGGACGAGCATACGGTGCATGTGCTCAAGACCGGCGCCCGGATTCGCGCCCGCACCATCCTGGTGGCGGTCGGCGCGCATCCGACGCTCGAGCCCGTCATCCCGGGGGGCGAACTCGGCATCACCTCGAACGAGGTCTTCCACCTCGAAACCCAGCCCAAGCGCATCATGATCGTCGGCGGCGGCTACATTGCCGTGGAATTCGCCGGGATCTTCGCCGGTCTCGGAAGCGAGGTGACGCTCCTGCACCGGGGCGACAAGCTCCTGCGCGGCTTCGACGAGGACCTGCGCGACGCGCTGGGCGAGGCCTATACCCAACGCGGAATCGACCTCGCCCTCGGAAAGACCGTGCTGCGCCTCGACAGAACCGCCGAAGGCATCGCCGCGACCCTGTCGGACGGCTCGGTCCGGACCGTGGATCAGGTGCTCGTCGCCACCGGACGGCGGCCGAACACCAAGGGTCTCGGGCTGGAGAAGGTGGGCATCGCCGTCGACGAAGTTGGCGCGATCCCGGTGGACGCCTATTCCCAGACCCTTATTCCGTCCATCTACGCGGTGGGCGATGTGACCAACCGGGCCAACCTTACGCCCATCGCCATCCGCGAGGGCCACGCCTTCGCCGATACGGTGTTCGGCCGCAAGCCGACCATCATCGACCACGACCTGATCCCCACCGCCGTCTTCTCCACGCCGGAAATCGGGGTGATCGGCTGCGGCGAGGCTGCGGCCCGGTCGATCTACGGCGACATCGACGTGTACCGGACCGCCTTCCGGCCCATGCGGGCGACCCTCTCGGGAGCATCCGACCAGGTCCTGATGAAACTCATCGTCGACAAGGCCACGGACAAGGTCGTGGGCGTGCACATCATGGGGCACGACGCGGGCGAGATGATCCAGCTCGCTGGGGTCGCCGTCACCATGGGAGCCACCAAGGCCGATTTCGACCGCACGGTCGCGGTCCACCCGACGGCGGCGGAGGAGCTGGTGACCATGCGCTCCCCGGTGGCGGTCAAGCACCCGGTGGCGGTGGGATGAGGCGTCGGAGCGGCGCCAAGGGAGCGATGATTGAGCCTTGTGCATAATGAACAGACGAAGTTGACCGCGACGGCGCTCAACAACGTGGCCGTGGCGTTCGTCATTGCCGGATTCGTCGGGCCCATGGTGGCCGTCGGCTACGGATCGGCCGCTATCGCAAGGGACGGAATTGCCATTCTTGTGAGCATCATTTGGCTTTTCGTCGGGTTCATCCTACATTCCATAGCGAGGTTGATCTTGAGGGACCTGAAACCATGACTCTTCTGGAAGCCTATGTTTACTTTGGCATTCCGGTCATTGCAGTCGCGATGGGGTTCGGCGCCCTTTGGATGTCCCGGCGCGAGAGCCGTCAGCGCCACGCGCGCTGAGGAACATCCCTCCCATTCCAAGATGCCGCGGGCCGGCCTCCTCTGACGCGGCTCCTCTCCGCACTCGCCTTTTCGATAATGTCGTGTATAGGTGCCGCTTCGTGCCGCTTGTTGCGGTGAACGACGAGGATTTCCAAGCGACACGGGGGATAGTGTCATGACTGAACGGTGGACGCCCAATAGCTGGAGGAGCAAGCCGATCCAGCAGGTGCCGGCTTTTCCGGACCCGGAGGCGCTCGAAGGCGTGGAGCAGCAGCTCGCCGGCTTTCCGCCGCTCGTTTTTGCAGGCGAGGCGCGCAAGCTGAAGCGCACGCTCGCCAAGGTGGCCAAAGGCGAGGCTTTTCTGCTCCAGGGCGGCGATTGCGCCGAGAGCTTCGCCGAGCATTCCGCCGACAACATCCGCGATTTCTTCCGCCTGTTCCTCCAGATGGCCGTGGTGCTCACCTTCGCGGGCGGCTCGCCCGTGGTGAAGGTCGGCCGGGTCGCGGGCCAGTTCGCCAAGCCCCGATCCTCCGACACGGAGACGCTCGACGGGGTGGAACTGCCGAGCTACCGCGGCGACATCATCAACGACATCGACTTCACGCCGGAATCCCGGATTCCCGACCCGCGCCGCCAGATCGAGGCCTATCGCCAGTCGGCCGCGACCCTGAACCTGATCCGCGCCTTCGCCAACGGCGGCTATGCGAACCTTGAGAACGCCCATCGCTGGATGCTGGGCTTCGTGAAGGATTCGCCGCAATCCTCCCGCTACAGCGAGTTGGCCGAGCGCATCACCGAGAGCCTGGAGTTCATGCGGGCCATCGGGATCGATCCCGAGGTGCATCCCGAGATGCGCACGACGGATTTCTACACCAGCCACGAGGCCCTGCTGCTGGGCTTCGAGCAGGCCATGACCCGGATCGATTCCACCACCGGCGACTGGTACGCCACCTCCGGCCACATGCTCTGGATCGGCGACCGCACCCGCCAGCCCGATCATGCCCATGTGGAATACATGCGCGGCATCAGGAACCCGATCGGCCTCAAGTGCGGCCCGTCGATGACGGCGGACGGATTGCTGAAGCTCATCGACGCCCTCAACCCCGAGGACGAGGCGGGCCGCCTCACCCTCATCTGCCGCTTCGGCGCCGACAAGGTGGGCGAGCACCTGCCAGGCCTCGTCCGGGCGGTGGAGCGGGAAGGGCGCACGGTGGTCTGGTCCTGCGATCCCATGCACGGCAACACCATCAAGGCGGCCTCGGGCTACAAGACC
>DASQTM010000405.1:0-2872 GCA_035641875.1 Microvirga sp.
TCCGTCTCTCGGGAGCCGCCGGCCTCCTGTCCCATCTCCAATCGGCCGGACGCCCCAACTGGGGCCAGATCCCCCGCGCCCTGGAAGCCCTGGAGGCAGCGCGGCGCGAGGGCGTCGACATCAGCTTCGACATGTATCCCTATCCGGCCGGCAGCACCTATCTCCTGCAACTGCTTCCCCCGGCGGCCCTCGAGGGAGGGCTGGACAAGCTGAGGCAGAGGCTGCTCGATCCCCAAACCGGACCGGTCATCCGGGGCTGGGTCGAGAACGGCGGCCCCGCCTTCCACGGCCAGAGCAAGCTCTCCCTGATTGGCTGGGACAATGTGCAGATTTCCGGTGTCAACAATCCCGGGCTGAAGGATCTTGAAGGGCTCAGCATGCGCGCCGCGGCGGAGCGCGAGAACATCGAACCCTATGACCTTCTCATTCGTCTCGTCGAGGAGGACGAGGGCCAGACCGGCGTCATCCTCTTCCAGCTCGACGAGACCGATCTGCACGCCGCCTGCTGCCACCGGCTGCACATGGTAGGCTCGGACGGACTTCCCCGCCCCGGCACCAAGCCGCATCCACGGGCCTTCGGCACTTTTCCACGGGTGGTCGGCACCTTGAGCCGGGACAGGAACTGGTTCCCGATCGAGGATGCGGTGCGGCGGATGACCTCGATCGCCGCCCAGCGCTTCTCGCTCTTGGACCGCGGGCTCCTTCGGCCGGGCCTCGCCGCCGACCTCGTCCTCTTCGAGGAGGGTGTCGCGGACCGGGCAACCTTCGACGAACCGACCCTAATGCCGAAGGGAATCAGCCACGTCTGGATCAATGGACAGGCTATCGTGCTGGACGGGTCCCCCACGGGCAGTCGCCCCGGGCGCGTCATTCCGCGAAATCCCTGAAATGTCTTTGCCGCGTGACGAAGGCCTGCGGGATGAAAGCGCCCGTCAAACCTGCTTGAGCCTTTGCGTCCGTACCTCTTCGTAGGATAGCCAGCCCCATGGCCCTGGGCCATACTGGCCCAGGGCCATGGGAGAAAACGTGATGTCTCCGAATGTTTACGACACGGACCTGGACAAGAACCCGGCAAATTTCCAGCCGCTGACGCCGCTCGCGTTCCTGGAGCGGGCGGCGAGCGTCCACCCGGACCGGACGGCGATCATCCATGGTTCCCTGCGGCGGAGCTACCGCGACTTCTATGCCCGTTCCCGGCGGCTGGCCTCCGCCCTGGCGCAGCGCGGCGTCGGGCGCGGCGACACGGTGGCGGTGATGCTGCCCAATACGCCCGCCATGCTCGAATGCCATTACGGCGTGCCCATGGCCGGCGCGGTGCTCAACACCCTCAACACCCGGCTCGATGCGCGGATCATCGCCTTCTCCCTGGAGCATGGCGGTGCGAAGGTGCTGATCACGGACCGGGAGTTCTCCGCCACCGTGAAGGCGGCCCTGGAGCAGAGCGCGGTCAAGCCCCTCGTCATCGATTACGACGATCCTGAATTCACCGGCGCGGGGGAGCGCCTGGGCGAGTTGGACTACGAAGCCCTCCTGGCCGAGGGCGACCCAGGGTTTGCCTGGAGCATGCCCGGGGACGAATGGGACGCCATCGCGCTCAACTACACCTCCGGCACCACGGGCGATCCCAAGGGCGTCGTGTATCACCATCGCGGGGCGTATCTGCTGGCCATGGGGAACATCGTCACCGGCGGCATGGGGCAGCACCCGGTCTGTCTGTGGACGCTGCCCATGTTCCACTGCAACGGCTGGTGCTTTCCGTGGTCCCTGTCGATCGTCGCCGGAACCCATGTGTGCCTGCGCGCCGTGCGGGCGAAGCCCATGTACGATGCCATCGCCGACCATGAGGTCACCCATCTCTGCGGCGCTCCCATCGTCATGTCGACGCTGCTCCATGCGCCGGCCGCCGAAAAGCGCCCCCTGCCCCACATCGTCCGGTTCTTCACCGCCGCCGCTCCGCCGCCGGAAGCGGTGCTCGCCGCCATGAAGGAGGCGGGCTTCGACGTGACCCATCTCTACGGTCTGACGGAGGTCTACGGACCGGCGGTGGTCAACGAATGGCACGAGGATTGGGATAAGCTCGATTCCGCGGAGTATGCAGCCAAGAAGGCGCGGCAGGGCGTGCGCTACCCGGTGCTCGAAGCTCTCGACGTGCTCGACCCGGAGACCATGCAGCCCGTTCCCGCGGACGGCGCGACCCTCGGCGAGGTGATGTTCCGCGGCAACGTGGTCATGAAGGGCTATCTCAAGAATCCCGCCGCCACCGCGAAGGCCTTCGAGGGCGGCTGGTTCCATTCCGGGGATCTCGGCGTCAAGTATCCGGACGGCTATGTTCAGCTGAAAGATCGCTCCAAGGACATCATCATCTCCGGCGGCGAGAACATCTCCTCCATCGAGGTGGAGGACGCGCTCTACAAGCACCCCGCCGTCCAGGCCGCGGCCGTGGTCGCGATGCCGGACGAGAAATGGGGCGAGACCCCTTGTGCCTTCGTGGAGTTGAAGCCGGAGGCGCAGGCCTCCGCCGAGGACCTGATCGCCTGGTGCAAACAACACCTCGCCTCGTTCAAATGCCCACGCAACATCGTGTTCGCGGAGATCCCGAAGACCTCCACGGGCAAGATCCAGAAGTTCCGGCTCAGGGAGATCGCGCGGGGCGGCGGGTGAGCCCGATCAATGCCGTTTGCGCCGTTCAGCGCCCCTTCCATTCCGGCTTGCGCTTGCCGATGAAGGCGTCAATGCCTTCGGCCGCGTCCTCCGCCATCATGTTGCAGGCCATGACGTTGCCCGCATAGGCGTAAGCCTCCTCCAGGCCCATGGAGCGCTGCCGGCTGAACATGGCCTTGCCGGTTCGGATCGCCACCGGGCTTTTGGCGCA
>DASQTM010000406.1:0-2287 GCA_035641875.1 Microvirga sp.
CTCGATGGTGAAGTCCACCCCACGTCTTTGGGCTGCGGCCTCGCATTCGGTCACGATGTCCCGCACCAGGGCGTGGCGAACCGCATCCTCCGGCGCGCGGGCGTCGAGGGTGAAGTCGACCCGGGCCGGAATCACGTTGACGGCCCCCGGCTGCACCTGCGCCACTCCGACCGTCGCCACCGTGTCGGTGCGCGTGGAGCCTGCCCGCTCCACGATGCCGACCATCTCGGCCAAGGCCGCAAGGGCGTCGCGGCGCATCGTCATGGGCACGGTGCCCGCATGGCCCGCCTCGCCGATGATGGTGGCGCGGGCGCGGGTGATGCCGTTGATGGCCGACACGACGCCGACGGGAAGTCCCCCGGCTTCGAGCTGCGGCCCCTGCTCGATATGCACCTCCAGATAGCCGCGGTAGCGCGCCGGGTTGCGGGCAAGGGCCTCGACGCCGTCCGGGCTGCCGCCGAACCGGGCGAGCGCCTCGCGCAGCGAGACGCCGTCCCTGTCCCGGCCGTCGAGCCAGACCGGGTTGAAGCGGCCGGCGAGCGCATAGGAGGTGGAGAGATTGGTGGGGAAGCGCACGTTCTCCTCATCCCCGAAGGCCACCACCTCGATGGGGCAGGAGGGAACGATCCCCTGTTCGCGCAGGGCCTCGACGGCCACGATGGCGAGCACGACGCCGAGATTGCCGTCATAGGCGCCCGCATCCACCACCGAGTCGATATGCGAGCCGACGATGAGCGCCGGCGCGTCGGGGTTCGATCCCTCGAGGCGGCCGATCACGGAGCCGAGGGCATCGATATGGGCGTCGAGCCCGGCCGCCTGCATGAAACCCAAGGTGGTTTCCGCAGCCTGGCGGTGGGCTGGCGACAGGTAGAGGCGGGTGATCCGGCCGGGCTCGTCCGTATGCCGGGCGAGCGCCTCGATCATCCCCATGACCCGGCGGCCGAGGGGCAGGTTGGATGGGTTCGTCACGGAGTCCGTCATGGGGGCAGAGTTTCAGGAACCGGCCCGCTCCGCAAGGGAGCGGAACCCATTCCCGTTGCTCTTCAGGCTGCGACGCCGAGCTTCTTCTGCAGGCTCGTGGAGGAGGTCGTGTACTGGAACAAGAGCTTCTTTTCCGGATACACGTAGCGGTGCACCTTCTGGGCGGCGAGCGCGCCCTCGTGGAAGCCGGACAGGATGAGCTTCAGCTTGCCCGGATAGGTGTTGATGTCGCCGATGGCGAAGATGCCCGGCACATTGGTCTCGAACTTCTCCGTATCGACCGGGATGAGGTTCTCGTGGAGGTTCAGCCCCCATTCGGCGATGGGGCCGACCTTCATGGTGAGACCGAAGAAGGGCAGCATCACGTCGGCCTGGATCAGGTGCTCCGAGCCGTCGTCCCGGCGGATCGCCGCGCCTTCGAGCACGGGAGCCTTGCCCTTGAGGGAGGTCACCTGGCCCAATTGAAGGTCCATGTCGCCCGAGGCCACCAGGGAGCGCATCTTCTCCACCGTGTGGGGCGCGGCCCGGAAGGCGTCGCGGCGGTGGAGCAGGGTCAGGCGCTTGGCGATGGGCTGGAGGTTCACGGTCCAGTCGAGGGCGGAGTCGCCGCCGCCGACGATGAGCACGCGCTTGTTCCTGAACATCTCCATCTTGCGCACGGCGTAGAACACGCCGGTGCCCTCATAGGCCTCGATGTTGTCGATGGGCGGCTTCTTGGGCTGGAACGAGCCGCCGCCGGCCGCGATGATCACCGACTTGCAGATGAAGGTGGTGCCGTTCTCCGAGGTCTTCACGCGGAACAGAGGTGCTTCGGGCGTGCCGAGGGACTCGAGGCTTTCCACCATCTCGTTGAGGTGGAAGGTCGCGTGGAACGGCTCGATCTGCGACATGAGGTTGTCGACGAGGCCCTGGCCCGTGACCATGGGAAAGCCCGGGATGTCGTAGATCGGCTTCTCGGGATAGAGTTCGGCGCATTGGCCGCCGACCTTCGGCAGAATGTCGATCAGGTGGCATTTGATGTCCAAAAGACCCAGTTCGAACACGGCGAACAGGCCCACAGGCCCGGCCCCGATGACCACGACGTCGGTTTCGATTGTGTCCATGAACAGGCTCCTTCGAGAGACCCTGTCGAAAAGCACGGTCTCCGGTCTTTGGCAATGCGGCAGGCTCGACGGTTTGAGGGCTTTCCGTGAGTCATGCACTCATGGAAAGCCCTCTGTTTCTCTTGAAGAACGCATTTTCCGCGAAACCGGCATCCCTCTTTGCGGAAGAAATGCTAGGCGCCGGCGGGCGCGAGGGTGACCTC
>DASQTM010000407.1:0-5031 GCA_035641875.1 Microvirga sp.
AGGCGCATCCGCGGGGGAGGTGTCCAGAAGATTCGAGTAGGCTTCTTTCGCCTTCTCGATCTGGCCGTCCTGCTCGGCGGCGCGGGCGAGATAGAAGCGGGCCTTGGGCGACGCCCGGTCGAGTTTGAGCGCCTGCTCGAAGGCGGCCTGAGCCTCCGCCGAGACGAGCCCGTCCTTGGCGATCACGAGCGCTTCGCCGTAATTGGACAGACGGTTCGCGTCGGGGCCGAGATAACGCAAGGCCGCCTCGTAGGCCTTGGCCGCATCGTCCACGCGTCCCATGCGCAGATAGACCGGAGCGACCACCTCCCAGCCTCGTCCGTCCTGCGGGTTCTGCGCCAGATGCGTCTCGATCTGGGCGACAGCCTTCATGAGATCGAGCCTGTCCGCCTGCTCCTGGATCTGGGGACCCGGCGGACGGGCGAGAAGGTGGGGCGAGCCATAGGCGCCGTAGACGGCGAGCGCCAGAATGGGAATGGCGGAGAGCGCCAGGGCCGACACGGCGCGGCGGCGGCGCAGGGCCGGCTCGCCCAGAGCGGTGGAGCTCCCGCCCTGCAAGCCTGTTGCGCGCAGCAGCCGCCGGCCCGCCTCGGCCTTGGCGGCTTCGGCCTCGGCGGGCGGAAGCGCGCCGCGCTCCCGGTCGCGCTCGATCTCGGCGATCTGCTCGCGGTAGAACTGGGTATCGGGATCCGCCTGCCGGCCGACGGCGTAATGGCGCGACAACGGCCACAGGACCGCCATCACGGCCAGCGCCGTCATTGCCAGAAGGATTATCCAGATCACCATAAAATCCTAATTACCGCGACTTCCCGTCAAGCACGATGGTGGCACGGTGTCACGCGTAAAATTACATAGTGTCGGCCCGGTCCCCCGGCAGCTCCAGCACGGCCCGCAGGCCCCCGAGGGGCGAGGCTTCGAGGTTGAGGGAACCGCGATAAAGCGCCGCGAGATCGCTGACGATGGAAAGGCCGAGACCCGACCCGGGCTTCGTTTCGTCGAGGCGGCGGCCGCGCTTGAGCATCTCGGCCCTGGCGGCTTCCGGCAGGCCGGGACCGTCGTCGTCGATCAGGAGGCGAAAGCGCGGCCGCTCCGCATCCTCGCGGATGACCTCGACCGCCAGCACCACCTTGCGCGACGCCCACTTGGCCGCGTTGTCGATGAGATTGCCGGCCATCTCCTCCAGGTCCTGCCTCTCGCCGCGGAAACGCAGGTCCGGCGGGATCGTCAGTTCGATCTCGGGATCCTTGTCGCGGTAGATCTTGGCGAAGGTGCGGGCAAGCCCGGCGATCACGGGCTCCACATCGGTGAGGGTGCCCAGGGTTCCGGCCAGCGCCGCCGCGCGGGCCCGGTCCAGGTAGTAATTCACCTGGTCCCGCATCAGGATCGCCTGCTCGCGGATGCGGGCGGCGACCTCGTCCGGCGCGCTCTCCGCCTCGTTCATGATGATGCTGAGCGGCGTCTTGAGCGCATGAGCCAGGTTGCCCACCTGGGTGCGGGCGCGCTCCAGGATCTCCCGGTTGGTGTCGAGGAGCAGGTTCAATTCGCCGGCGAGCGGGGAGATGTCCCGCGGGAACTCGCCCGCGATCCGCTCCGCCTCCCCGCGCCGGATCGTCCCCAGGGCGCTGCGAAGATTCGCCAGGGGCCGCAGGCCGAAGCGGATCTGCAGGAGCGTGGTGAAGCCCAGCGCCAGGCCGAGAAGCGCGAAGGTGACGGTGAGCGCGACGATGAAGTCGCGCACGCCCGCGTCGATCTCGTCCGCGGGACCGGCCACGCGGATGATGTAGCGCCCATCCTCGCCGAGATCGATGTCCCGCTCGATGAGGCGCAGGTTGCGGTCGTCGGGAGCCTTGTCGTAGCCCCGGCGGATCTGGCCGAACCGTTCGTCGCTGGCCATGGCAAGGCTCGGCAGCTGCCCGCCGAACAGGGACTTGGAGGATCGGATCTCCCCCGGAACCGCATTGGGCCGCGCCACCTGCCAGTACCAGCCGGACAGGGGCAGCTCGAACCGGGGATCGCCGATGGGACCCAGGTCCCGGTCCGGGTCGCCGGGGGCCACGAGGTTGGACGCCAGGGTGTTGGCGTAGACCAGCAGGCGCTGATCGAAGGCCCGCTCCGTGTTGTCCCGGTAGAGGGTCGACAGGATCAGTCCCGCGATCAGCAGGATCACGAAGCTCCAGAAGACCGCGGAGACTGCGAGCCGGACGGCGATGGGCCGTCCCGCGAACCGGTTGAGGATCGGGTGAAGGTCGATCACGTCTTCGTCTGGCTGGCGTCGAGGAGATAACCCAGCCCGCGCACGGTCTGGATGATGTCCACGCCGAGCTTCTTGCGAAGCCGGCCGATGAAGACCTCGATCGTGTTGGAATCGCGATCGAAATCCTGATCGTAGAGATGCTCCGTCAGCTCGCCCCGGGAGACGATGCGGCCCATGTGGTGCATGAGGTAGGACAGGAGCCTGTACTCGTGGGAAGTCAGCTTCACCGGGTTGCCGTCCACGGCGACGCGGCCGGAGCGGGTGTCGAGCTTGACCGGCCCGCAGGCGATCTCGCTGGTGGCGTGGCCGGTGGCGCGGCGCAGCAGGGCGCGCACGCGGGCGAGAAGCTCCTCCATGTGGAAGGGCTTGGTCACGTAATCGTCGGCGCCCGCGTCGAAGCCCTGCACCTTGTCGCTCCAGCGGTCGCGGGCCGTGAGGATGATGACGGGGGTCTTCCGGCCCTCGCGGCGCCAGGCCGTCAGGACGGAGACGCCGTCCACCTTGGGCAGGCCGAGATCCAGGATGATGGCGTCGTAGGGCTCCGTATCCCCGAGGAACTGTCCCTCCTCGCCGTCCAGGGCCGTGTCGACCGCGTAGCCCGCCTGTTCGAGGGCGGTCGCGATTTGCTTATTGAGGGTTTTGTCGTCCTCGACAACGAGAAGGCGCACGTTTCGAGCTTTCCTTAATGAACCGATTTCACGCGTCCGGAGGACCCGTCGATCATCACTTGCACGACGCGCCCATCCTTTTGCAAGGCCATGATCACATAAACCAGGGTGTCGCTGCTGCGGCAGAGATTGGCCCGCACCACGTCCGCATTGGGAACCTGGCGGCGGGCGGTCATCACGGCCGAGGCCGGCGCGATGACGCCCTTGGAGGCCACCGCCTCCTGCATCTCGCGGGGCGGCAGGCAATTCCGGAGAGCGGCCGCCGCGCTTTGCGCATGGGCGCTCCCCGTCCATCCCCACAACGCTATGACCAGGTAAACCAGACGCATGGGAGGACCTTGTCCTTGCGGCTCTGAACGAAGTCTGAATAACGTTCTAGTTCAGGATCTGCTTCGTGGCCAGGATGCGAAACACCGTGGAGGCGACGAAGCTTGCCGCCGCCACCAGCTGGACGGCGGCCTCCTGGAAGGCTCCGGTGTTCAGGGCCGAAGCGTCGAAGCCGAGGAGGCTCAACGCCAGGGCCGCCAGCCCGATCAGGTTGGCCCAGATCGTGCGGCTGGCGAGAATGGTCTTGGTGTCGATCATGTCGGTGGTTCCTTGAGGTGATGAAGCGGCGAGCCGGAGGGCCTCCTGCTCGACCGCGAGAACCCGCCTGCGCCAGCCCCGTCCGAAGAGGGGCCAGGTGGCCAGGCGGGAGAGAAAGCCGAGCCGGGCCCGCGTCAGGCGGCGGATCGTCTCGGCGGGATCGGCCGCGCGGGCGGCGCTCAGGGTCAGGGGACCGACGTGCCCGTCCGGCTCGACCCCGAGCACGCCCTGGAGCATCCGCACGGCGCGGGAGGGTCCGGAATTGACCGCGAGATCGAACACGGCCAGGCCGAGCCCTTGCGGCAGTTCGTCGGCGCGGACCACGTCCCAGTAGAAGCGCCGGTAGATGGCGGCGGCCTCGACCCTTGTCAGATCGCGCACATCCGCCACGGAGGCCGGCCGGCCCCTGGCCCGCGACAGGGTCTCGCGGGTGATCCCGAACCGGGTGGCCCCGCCTGGATCGCCAGGATGGTGAACGAAGCCGCCCTCCTGCAGCAGCACGAGAGCAAGGGAATGTTCGAACGACGAGCGGGAGATTGCGGGCATCTCACAGCTCCGCCTGGAGAGCGATGAAGCCGGAGCTTCCGATATGGAGATGACCGACGGCGCCCGCCGCCCCGGTGAAGGACGTCCCGGCCTGGAGCTTCAGGACGACGGCCGACGGGCTGGAGGCGGCGGCGGTGCCGATGGTGAGGGCTCCCGTCATGGTGACCCAGGCCCCGCCGACATTGTCGTAGAATCCGACGGAATTGACCACCGGGGAGCCGCTGGTCCAAGTCAACGCGCTTGTTATGATGGTCGGAGCGGCCTGCATGGGCGCCGGAAGGCTGTAGGGGATGTGAATGGCGTTGGCTCCTACCCGCTGTCCGAGGACGCCCAGAATGGACGGGGTCCCTCCGCTCGCCGCAACTCTCTGGTAGTAGCGGCGGCAGCGGAGCTCTTCGAACTCGATGGGCTCCCCGATCCAGGGCGTCGCAGCGGGCCCGACCTCCAGCTTCAGGCGCTTGAAGGAGCAGGCGCTCGCTGCCTGAAGACGCACGGCGATATTGCCGTTCTCGGAAGGATCCAGGGTGACCGTTGCGGAGCGGGGCCCCTGCCCGGATGGGATGACGGCCGATTTCGTGCCGATCGTCACCGTCAGAGGGGAGGAGGGATCGTGGAGGGAGAAGGTGAGGGTCGCGCCCGCAAGATTGCTCGAGCCCATCGAGGCCGCGGCCTGGGCCCCCTGGACTACCTGATCGATGGCGCCGGTGAGCGTCACCGTTCCGTCCGCCGCAAGGTTCAGCGAGCAGCCGCCCGCCCCGGCCTTCCAGCGGTCGAAGCAGAAGCTGCCGGCAGCCAGATTGCCGCCGCCAAACCCGCGCTGGTTCACGCGGAAGGCGGAGTTGATGAGCAGATTGGTTCCGGGCGCAGCCGAAAGGCCGCTGGGAAAGGAGACGATCCCCGATTGGTTGTCAATGAGGAGCGCATCGCGCCACTGGCTTCCATCCGCCGAGACGCGAATGGCGAAATTGTCGCTGCCGA
>DASQTM010000408.1:0-9069 GCA_035641875.1 Microvirga sp.
GACGATGGCCTTATCGTTCCCTGCGTGAGGGAGGCGGACGTCATCACGATCGCGGTTCGGGGCGACATCTTCATCCGGGGTACGCAAGCCGGGACAAACGGCCAGATCCTGTTTGACAATCCCGCGAGCGACCGGCCGTACTGGGACCAGAACAGCCGGGATCCCTATGATCCGGCTCCTGAAGTCACCGTTTCCGGCAGGTCTCCTTATTATTCAGGCGACTTCTTCCTGATCGCCTGATCGGAGCCGGGGCAGACAGCCCCGTCTCGATTGCATCCGCCCGCTCCTCATCCGAAGAGCGGGCGTTTTGTTGCGTCGTTTAGGCCGCGAGCTGGCGCAGGACGTAGTGCAGGATGCCGCCGTTGCGGAAGTACTCCACCTCGTCGAGGGTATCGATGCGGCAGTGGATCGGCACCCGCTTCATAGAGCCGTCCGCGGAGGTGACCTCCATCTCCATGCGCTGGCGCGGCTTCAGCTCGCCCGCAAGACCCTTGATGGTGATGGTCTCGTCGCCCTTCAGACCCAGGGTCTCCCAGGAGGTGCCCTGCTCGAACACGAAGGGAGCCACTCCCATGCCGACCAGGTTCGAGCGGTGGATGCGCTCGAAGCTCTCGGCGATAACGGCGCGAACGCCGAGCAGGTTGGTGCCCTTGGCCGCCCAGTCGCGGGAGGAGCCGGTGCCGTATTCCTTGCCGGCGATCACCACCAGCGGCACGCCTTCTGTCTGGTAGCGCATGGCCGCGTCGTAGATGAACATCCGCTCGCCGGAGGGCTGATGGATGGTGTAGCCGCCTTCGACCACATGGCCGCTCTCGTCCTTCACCATCTGGTTCTTGATGCGAATATTGGCGAAGGTGCCGCGCATCATCACCTCGTGGTTGCCGCGGCGGGTGCCGTACTGGTTGAAGTCGGCGACCCGCACCTGGTGCGACTGCAGGTATTCGCCGGCCGGCGACGCGGCGCGGATGTTGCCTGCGGGCGAGATGTGGTCGGTGGTGATCGAGTCCTGGAAGAGGCCGAGGATCCTGGCGTTCACGATGTCCGTGACAGGCTCGGGATCCTTGCTCATGCCCTCGAAATAGGGCGGGTTCTGCACATAAGTCGAGCCGGGGGGCCACTCATAGGTGAGGCCCGGCTCGAAGGTGACCTTGCGCCAGTTCTCGTCGCCGGTGAACACGTCGGCATAGCGGGTCTTGAACAGCTCGCTTGTGATGGTGCGGTCGATGAACTCCTGCACTTCCACCGAGGAGGGCCAGATGTCCTTCAGGTACACCGGCTTGCCGTCCGACCCGGTTCCGAGGGGATCGTTGACGATATCCACCAGCATGGAGCCGGCGAGCGCATAGGCCACTACCAGCGGGGGCGAGGCCAGGTAGTTGGCGCGCACGTCCGGATTCACGCGGCCCTCGAAGTTGCGATTGCCCGAGAGCACCGACACGGCCACGAGGTCGTTGTCGTTGATCGCCTTCGACACGTTCTCCGGCAGCGGGCCGGAATTGCCGATGCAGGTGGTGCAGCCGAAGCCCACGAGGTTGAAGCCGAGCGCGTCCAGGTCGCCCTGCAGGCCGGCTTTCGCAAAATACTCGGCCACGATCTGCGAGCCGGGCGCCAGGGAGGTCTTCACCCAGGGCTTGGTCTTGAGGCCTTTGGCGACCGCGTTGCGGGCGAGCAGCCCTGCGCCGATCATCACGCTCGGGTTCGAGGTGTTGGTGCACGACGTGATCGCCGCGATCACCACGTCCCCGTGGCCGAGGTCGTAATTGGCGTCGTCAACCCTGACGCGCTTCGACAATTCGCCGGCCTTGCGGAACTCCTTCTCCAGGGCGCCGAGGAACTCGGGCTTGGCGGTGTCCAGGGTCACCCGGTCCTGCGGGCGCTTGGGGCCGGCGAGCGAGGGCACCACGTCGTTGAGGTCCAGCTCCAGGCTGTCGGTGAACACCGGGTCCGGGGTCTCGGGGGTGAGCCACATGCCCTGCGCCTTGGCGTAGGCCTCCACGAGAGCCACGCGCTCGTCCGTGCGGCTCGTGGTGCGCAGGTACTCGATGGTCCGCTGGTCGATGGGGAAGAAGCCGCATGTGGCGCCGTATTCGGGAGCCATGTTGCCGATGGTGGAGCGGTCCGCCACCGTCATGTCCGTGAGGCCGGGGCCGTAGAATTCCACGAACTTGCCCACCACGCCCTTCTTTCGCAGCATCTGGGTGACGGTGAGCACCAGATCCGTGGCGGTGACGCCCTCGCGGAGCTTGCCGGTGAGCTTGAAGCCGATCACCTCGGGGATGAGCATGGAGACCGGCTGGCCGAGCATGGCCGCTTCCGCCTCGATGCCGCCCACGCCCCAGCCGAGCACGGCGAGGCCGTTGACCATGGTGGTGTGCGAATCGGTGCCCACCAGGGTATCCGGATAGGCGATCTCCTCGCCGCTGGCCACGTCCTTGCGGGTCCAGATGGTCTGGGACAGGAATTCCAGGTTCACCTGATGGCAGATGCCGGTGCCCGGAGGCACCACCGAGAAGTTCTCGAAGGCGGTCTGGCCCCATTTGAGGAAGCGGTAGCGTTCGCCGTTGCGCTCGTATTCCAGCTCCACGTTGCGGTCGAAGGCCTTGGGCGTGCCGAACTCGTCCACGATCACCGAGTGGTCGATCACAAGGTCGACGGGAACCAGCGGGTTGATCTTGCGCGGGTCGCCGCCGAGGTTCTTCATGGCGTCGCGCATGGCCGCGAGGTCGACCACGGCGGGAACGCCGGTGAAGTCCTGCATCAGGACGCGGGCGGGGCGATAGGCGATTTCCTTCTCGTCCTTGCCCCGGTTGTCAAGCCACGCGGCCATGGCCTCGATATCGGCCTTGGTGACCGTGCGGCCGTCCTCGTAGCGCAGGAGGTTCTCGAGCAGCACCTTCATGGAGAAGGGCAGCCTCGAGGCTCCCTTGAGGCCATTCTTCTCGGCCTCCTTGAGCGAGTAGTAGGTGTAGGCCTTATCGCCCACCGTCAGGGTCTGGCGGGCATTGAAGCTGTTGTTGAGCGTCACGGCGAATCCTCGCGTGCATTTGGGTTACGAACATTGTGTTCGGCCGAAAGCGCGATATGCGCGCGCCGCTCCGGGGGCGCCCGGACAGGGGAAGAAGCGCGCGAGGCGGATTGGACGCCTTGGCGCGCGGCGCAGCCAGGGGTGCTATAGATCATTTCGAGCCATCCCGCTACACGGTTTAGAACCATTCTGGGGTGCAATCAGGGCAGGGGTCCGACAGTTTGCGTCTTCGTGTTGAGAATTTGGCCTGCGAGCGGGGGGAGCGCCGCATCTTCGAGGGCGTCTCCTTCGACCTCGAGCCCGGCGAGGCCCTGGTGATCACCGGGCGCAACGGCGCCGGAAAATCCTCCCTCCTCGACCTCCTGGCCGGACGGCTCCACCCGGCTGCCGGCACGATCGTTCTCGAGGATGCGGGTGAGCGCAGCTTGGCCGAATGCCTCCACTATGTCGGGCACCGGGACGCTCTCAAAGGCGCATTGACGGCGGAGGAGAACCTCGCTTTCGCGCAGGACTTCCTGGGCGATCCCCGTCTTTCGCCCCGCGACGCCCTGGAAGCGGTCGGGCTCGCCCATGCGGCCCGCCTGCCGGTGGCCTATCTCTCGGCCGGCCAGCGCCGACGGGTGGCGCTCGCCCGCCTGCTGGTGGCGCATCGGCCCCTCTGGCTGCTCGACGAACCGACCTCGGCCCTCGACGCCGCCTCCCAGGAAACCCTGCGCCTGCTCCTCGAACGCCACCGCGACGGCGGCGGGATGATCGCCGCCACCACGCACTCGCCGCTTTTCTTGACGGACGCGAAGGAGATCAGGATCGAGCGCACCCGTTCTCCCTCCAGCCTCGCGGGAGAGGGCGGCGAGCGTAACAAGGCGGGAGAGGGGGAGCCTGTTCCGCTGGCCGCCCTGTCTCCCGTCCCCTCGGAGCTCTCTCTTCCCCAAAAGGGAGAGGGCTCATGATGCGCTCCTTCCGGGCGCTCCTGATCCGCGACCTGAAGCTCGCCGCCCGCGTCGGCGGCTCGGGGGTGATGGGCCTCATCTTCTTCCTGATGATCGTGACCCTCATCCCCTTCGCCCTCGGCCCCGATCTCAACCTGCTGTCCCGCATCGGCCCGGCGATTCTCTGGATCGCGGCCCTGCTCGCCAC
This sequence comes from Microvirga sp., assembly GCA_035641875.1. GTDB lineage: Bacteria > Pseudomonadota > Alphaproteobacteria > Rhizobiales > Beijerinckiaceae > Microvirga. The sequence goes on from DASQTM010000408.1 coordinate 4,163, forward strand.
GCTCATCGGCCTCGACCGGCTGTTCCAGGCCGATCAGGAGGACGGATCCCTCGATCTCCTGCGCCTGTCCCCCGCACCCCTGGAGATGGTGGTGCTGGCCAAGGTGGCGGCCTACTGGCTCGTCACCGGACTGCCGCTCGCCCTCGCCGCGCCCTTCCTGGGCCTCCTCGTGGCGCTTTCGCCGGAGGCCATGCTCGCCATGGTGGCGACGCTGCTGGTGGGAACGCCTGCGCTCACCTTCATCGGCGCGGTGGGAGCGGCGCTCACCTCGTCCCTGCGGCGCGGCGGGCTGATCCTGGCGATCCTGGTCCTGCCCTTCATGATCCCGACCCTGATCTTCGGGGTCTCGGCAGCCAATGCGGCAATCGGCGGAACGGTGCCCTTCGCCACCCCGTTCCTGATCCTCATCGCCCTGTCGCTGATCGCCGCGGTGGTGGGAACCGTGGGAGCCGCAGCGGCCCTGCGGTCGGGGGAGTAGGGCTTAGTCATCCCTGCGGGGAATGGCAATGTTTACGGCCTCAGGCTCACGCCGAAAGCCTGTTCGATGGCGGGCTTGCCGTCCCGCTCCACCCGGTAGAGCGCGCGATAGAGGCCTGGGCGGAAGCCGCCCGCAGGCTGCTTGACGCCGGCGAACAGCATCCATTGCGCCTTGTCCCGGTCGAGGGGTGGAGCCTTGTTCTGGGCCAAGGGCTTTCCGTCGGGATCGAACAGGGCGAGGATCTGCACGTCGCCGCCCTTGAGGCCGATGGCGCGCACGTAGGCGACCAGGGCCGGGGCGCCGGTGGTGGGAACCTGCCGCTCGACGGTTCCCGATTCCACCGCCTCCATGGTCACCGGCCCGGGCGCGAAGCCCTTGTTCAGGACGGAGCCCGCCTGATAGGCCAGCGCCCGCTGGACCGAGGGCTCCCACAGGGAAGCGCCACCGCCGCAGGCGCTCTCCCCTGCGCCGAAGGCGAAGGGATCGACGGGTTTGTCGTCCTTGCGGATCGTGAAATGGAGATGCGGAAACTCGGTCATGCCGGAGAGGCCGACCCGCCCGATCCTGTCACCCGCCTTCACCGCATCGCCCGGCTTCACAGCGACGCTGCCCCTGGCCATGTGGCAGTACTGGGTTTGCCAGCCCCGGCCGTGATCCACGACCGCGCCGTTGCCGCATTCCGCATCGGCCACGCTCTCGCGGCCGCGCCCGGAGATGGAGACATCCTCCATTCCGTCGCGGGTTCTCAGCACTCTGCCGTCCGCGGCGGCGACCACATTGACCCCTGCCTTTTGCGCCGCCGTGGTGGGGACCCGGAAGTCGGTGCCGTTATGCCCCTCGTAGGTGAGCGTTCCGCATTGGTAATCGCGCGAGGCCGGCGAGGGGTCGCGATCCACGTAATGCTGGATGAAGCAGCTGCGCCCGATCTCGCAGGCTACCGGCAGGCGCAGGGAGATCTCCTGCGCCGCCACGGGCGAGACGGCCAGGGCAAGGGCGAGAAGGCTCGGCAGGTGGTGGCGCATGGCGGCTCCGCAACAAAGATGCGGGACCATAGGCTGCCTCCGGTGGCGAATGAAAGGCGGGCCGATTCGCTGGCATGGGGGATGAGAGGTGGGGAAAGAACCCGATCGTGTTGTGCCTGATGGTAGATCCCTTCCCTCGCCTGCGGTTCGCCAGTCCGAAGGACCGGACCGGTGAGATGACATTGCGCTCGTGCGCAGCGTTGTCCCTTACGCACAATCCCGGAATGTCCAACGGCTCTCGGGGCCGCTAAGGAGACCTGAATCCTGGCGAAATCGTTATTCGGCTTGCGGCGATCTCTCCGTTGCAGGCGCTATCCAAGACCGCTACATCGATCCCATGATCCGCGAGCTTGCCAATCCGACCCGCTTCATGAGCCTCAGCGGCACAGTGCTGCCGTGGGTGGCGGGCCTTGCTGCGCTTCTGCTCGCGGCCGGGCTTTACCTCGTCTGGTTCATGTCGCCCGCCGACTACCAGCAGGGCGAGACGGTCAGGATCATGTACATCCATGTGCCGGCCGCCTGGCTGTCCCTGTTCTTCTACATGATCATGGCGGGCTCCGCCCTGGGCACCCTGGTGTGGCGGCACCCGCTGGCGGACGTGTCGCAGAAGGCGGCGGCCCCCATCGGCGCGGCGTTCACCCTGATCTGCCTCGTCACCGGCTCCCTCTGGGGCAAGCCCATGTGGGGCACCTATTGGCAATGGGATGCGCGGCTCACCTCCATGCTGGTGATGTTGCTGATCTACCTCGGCATCCTGGCGCTCTGGCGCGCCATCGAGGAGCCGAACCGAGCCGCCCGGGCCGTGTCGATCCTCACCCTGGTGGGCGCGGTGAACGTGCCCATCGTGAAGTTCTCCGTCGATTGGTGGAACACCCTGCATCAGCCGGCCTCCGTGTTCCGCCTCGGCGGGCCGACGATCCATTCCTCCATGCTCGTGCCCCTCCTGGTGATGGCCCTTGCCTTCACGCTCATCGGCGTCGCCCTGCATCTCTCCGGCATCCGCACCGAGATCCTGCGCCGTCGGGTGCGGACGCTCACGATCCTGGAGGCCGAGCGCCTCGACGTACAGGCCGCCTGATGGGTACGCACGCCTTCTTCATCGCCTTCTCCTACGCTCTGACGGCCCTGGTCATCGCCGGGCTGATCCTGCGGGCGATCATCGACCACCGCATGCAGGTCCGCGCCTTGGCTGAACTCGAATCGCGGGGCGTCAGCCGGAGGTCCCGCCGTGGCTGAGGCAACCGCAGGCTCGCGCTCCCGGCTGATCTTCCTGCTGCCCGGCATCATCTTCCTGGTCCTGGCGGGCCTGTTCCTGTTCCAACTCGTTCAGGGCCGGAACCCGGCCGAGGTGCCCTCGGCGCTCATCAACAAGCCCGTGCCCACCTTCAGCCTTGCGCCCCTGGAAGGCCTGGCGGCCGACGGCAGGCCGGTGCCGGGCTTCTCCAACGAGGATCTCAAGGGCCGCGTCACCATCGTGAACGTGTGGGCCTCCTGGTGCGGACCCTGCCGCCAGGAGCACCCGCTGCTGGTGGATCTCGCGGGGGACCCGTCCGTGCGCCTGGTGGGCATCAACCAGCGCGACAGCCCGGACAACGCCCGCCGCTTCCTGGGGGCGCTGGGCAACCCCTACGCCGCCGTGGGCGTCGACCCGAACGGCCGCGCCTCCATCGACTGGGGCGTCTACGGCGTGCCCGAAACCTTCATCGTCGGCCCGGACAGCACCATCCGCCACAAGCATATCGGGCCCCTGACGCCGGAGAATATCTCCGCCTTCAAGGAGCGCCTGCGCCAAATCCCGCGCGCTTGAGCCTGACGACCGCAAGATCCAGCGCCGAGAGAAAAGCCGAGCGGTCCTTGGCCGAAAAGGGCTTGGGCCCGCCGGTCACGTCGCCCATGGCGCGCAAGTCTTCCATGAGGTTGCGGGTGGCCAGCGCCATGCCGATGGACGCTTCCGTGAAGGGCTTTCCGGTCGGGCCGATCACATCGGCTCCCGCGGTCACGCAGCGGTGGGCCAGGGGAACGTCGGCGGTGATCACCACGGAGCCGCGCCGCGCCCGCTCGGCGATCCAGTCATCCGCCGCGTCGAAGCTCTGGCTCACCACCACCCGCTCGATCAACGGGGCCTGCGGTACGTTGAGAAAGCTGTTCGACACCACGAAAACCTTGACCCGGTGGCGCCCTGCGACCCGATAGATCTCAGCCTTCACCGGACAGGCATCCGCATCCACGTAGATCGCGATGGCTTGAGGTGTTTCGGTCATCGGCCATATATCCTGATCATGGTATTCTGGTTATGGGCTTTCTGACGCCGACATCCGCCGACAGGTCACCGGGTTCGAGGTTGCCGCCTTGGAACGTGACGTCTCCTTTTGCCTCGTAAACCCGCTTCAGAGTAAAAAGAAGCCCTTGGCCCTTCGTCCCCGCATCGCCTCCGCCTGGATCTCGCTGCGCAAGATGCGCAACACGCGGGCCCTGAGCGACGCCACGCAAAGGCTCATCCGCGAAGCGGATGTGGCCGCCCTGCAGCGGGCAGGCTTTGCCCGCATCCTGGTGGCGGGCCTGCTGCTCTTGGCGGTGCTGGTGGCGACCGCGAGCCTCTCCATCACCAGCCCTATGGCCATGCGGCAGATCTGGGCGGCGGAGCTGACCCTGACCCTGTTCGGGGCCCTAGGCTGGTGCGGATCGTGGCTCGCCTCGAAGCGCATCGCCGTCGCAAGGCTGCCGGTGATCACGGCGGCCCTCGACGCCCTGCTGGTCCTCGGCAACCTGGCCTACAGCCAGTGGGGCCTTGGGATCCCCGGCAGCCTCTTCGCGGCCTTCCCGGTGGCCTGGGTGGTGCCCATCACCATGGCGGCGGCGGCGATCCATTACCAGCCCCGGCTCCAGGCCTATGTGGCGGCCGTCTATGTGATCGGCCTGTCCGTCCTGGCCTTCTGGGGCGATGCCCTGAGCCCCGCCGAGCGCCAGGAGGATCTCTCCGAGATCGCGGGCCTGTTCTCGCCGCAGGCCAACATGGTCCGCCTGGTCATGGTCTTCGCCTCGGCCCTGATCCTGATCCTGGTGGCGCGCCAGGGACGGATCCTGCTGGAGCGGGCGGTGCGGGAGACCACCCTGCGGGTCAACCTCACCCGCTACCTGCCGCGGGAGCTCGCCCCCATCCTCACCGAGCAGGCCTTCGCTTCCTTACGCCAGGGCCGGCGCATCCGGGTCACCCTGCTGTTCGTCGATATCCGCGCCTCCACCTTCTTCGGGGAGACCATGGAGCCGGCGCAGCTCGCGGTGTTCATCACGTCCTTCCGACGTCGCGTCCTGCGCGCGGCCTCCCTGCATGGGGGTGTGATCGACAAGTTCACCGGCGACGGGGCGCTGATCCTGTTCGGCGTGCCGATCGCGCAGGACACCGACCC
>DASQTM010000409.1:0-4514 GCA_035641875.1 Microvirga sp.
GCCCAGAGCCCGGTAATTGGCGCGGGATGGAGCATCGGGAGCCCAGTTGGGCGAGCGCCAGTTGGCGGCTCCTAGGGGCATCTCGCTCGAATCTACAGAACGCCAGTCTCCGCCGCGCTCGGTAATCTCCACATGCCCGCCGAAGAAGTTCGGATCGGGCACGCGCAGCGACCCTTCGGTGCCATAGAGCTCGATGGCCGGGTGGCCGTGCTTCCACACGTCCCAGCTCATGGAGAAGGTGACCTGCGCTCCCGAGGCGAACTCCAGCAGGGCCATCACGTGGGTTGGCGTCTCGACGGTGATCCGCTCGCCCTTGCGGGGAGACGATTCCGTCGTAATGGTTCGCTCGGGGAAGCCGATGCTCGACATGGCGACAACCCGCTTCACGGGTCCGGCGAGGTTGATCAGCGCGCTCAGATAGTAGGGAGCCATGTCAAGGATCGGCCCGCCGCCCGGCTTGAAGAAGAACTCCGGATCGGGATGCCAATGCTCCATGCCATGCGACATCAGGAAGGCTGTTCCTGACAGGATGCGCCCCACGACCCCATCGTCGACGAGCTTGCGGGCAAGCCGGCCGCCTGCCCCCAGGAAGGTTTCCGGCGCGCATCCGAGATGCAGACCGCGGGCCTCGGCCTCGTCCACGAGCCTGCGGCCCTGCTCGAAATCGACCGCGAGGGGCTTTTCCGAGAACACGTGCTTGCCGGCGCTCAGCGCCGCCAGGGATACGCCGAAATGGGCGGCTGGAATGGTGAGATTGACCACGAGGTCGATGTCGCCGCTCGCCAGGAGCTGATCGACCGACATGGCTTCGATTCCGAAGCGGCCGGCCTGAGCCTGCGCCACCTCAGGCCGCATGTCGGCGCAGGCCCGCAGGGTGATTCCCCGGTAGGCCGGGATATTCTGGAGATAGATGCCTGAGATGTTGCCGCAGCCGATGACGCCGACGTTCAGGGAGCTCATGTGATCAATCCTCGATGTTCTTCAGAAAGGCGAAGCTGGCGCGGGCGGTTTGCGCCGGGTCGGCAGGCTTGTCGTGCTCGACCACCATCCATTCGGCCCCGGCCTCGCGGCAGACGCGCCATAGGTCGCGCCAGTCCAGCACCCCGGAGCCCACGTCGGTCCAGCCGTCCTGATCCTCGTTCTGCCCGGGCGGCGCGATGTCCTTCACGTGCGCGGCAGTGATCCTGCTGCGGTATCGACCGATCCATTCCTTGGGGTCGACATTGCCGCGGGCGAGCCAAGCCACGTCCACCTGCCAGGCCAGCGGGCTTCCCTCGGCGGCCTCGAAGATCAACTCGAGGGCGGTCTTGCTGCCATCCTTGGGTTTCAGCTCCCAATGGTGGTTGTGGTAGCCCAGCCGAATGCCCTGTTCCTGGAAGCGCTGCGCCATCCCGCCGAGTTCCTGACCCAGGGAGCGCCAGCCGTCCGCCCCCATGTCGCGCTGCTCCGGCGGCACGGCGGGCATGAACAGGTGCTGGAAGCCGAGAGTCCGGCACGCGTCCACGATGGCGTCGGGCTTTTCGCGCAGGGCCGCGAGGCTCACATGGCTCGACGACGCCTTCAGGCCCCGGGCATCGAGCTTGGAGCGGATGCCGGCGGCGTTGTCCAGGTGCGAGCCAACCGTCTCCACGTAGCGGTAGCCGGCTTCCGCCACCGTATCGAGGATGCGGTCGACGTCTTCCATAGTGCGCAGGGTGTAGAGCTGAATGGAGAGTCTGTCCGTGACGCTCATGGGATCCTCAGGGTTCGAGAAAAAGACGCGCGAGCGAAGCAGGGCTTCGCGTCGCTTGGGATCGTTGCGGGTCAGAGGCGCTCGCCCGTCTCCGATGCGAACAGGGAGATCTGCGCGGCGTCCACGCCGAGGCCGAGGGGCTCACCCGGAATCGCCTTCTTGCTCCCGCTGGTCCTAACCTGGATGGTGCCTTCGCCGTCGCTGCACCAGATCACCGTGTCGGCCCCCATGGGCTCCACGATGTCGACCTTGAAGTCGGACCAGGTGCCAGCCCCCGTAATCTCAAGGTGCTCAGGGCGCACGCCGAGAACGACCTCCTGTCCCGGAACCGGCTTGCCTGAAAATCGGTAGCCTGAGAGCGGTAGGCGGCGCCTGCCGGAGATGAATTCGGGACCGCTGCCGTTGCTCTCGATCCGACCCTTGATGAAGTTCATCTGCGGCGAACCGACAAAGCCCGCCACGAACAGGTTGGCGGGGCGGCGGTAGATCTCGTCCGGGCTTCCGATCTGCTGGATCTTCTGTTCCTTCATGACCACGATGCGGTCGGCCAGGGTCATCGCCTCGATCTGATCGTGCGTCACATAGATCATCGTCGTATTGCCGAGTCTCGCGTGCAGGCGTTTGATCTCCACGCGCAATTCGTTCCTGAGCTGGGCGTCGAGATTGGAGAGAGGCTCGTCGAATAGGAAGACGGCGGCGTCCCGAACCAGCGCACGGCCGATGGCGACGCGCTGGCGCTGGCCGCCTGAGAGTTGGTCGGGACGCCGGTCGAGCAGAGGCGTGATCTGCAGGAGTTCCGCCGCCTTGTTGACACGCTTTTCGATCTCGGGCTTGGGCGTCTTCGCCATCTTGAGGCCGAACGACATGTTCTCGCGCACGCTCATGCGCGGATAAAGGGCATAGGACTGGAACACCATGGCGATGCCGCGGTCCTTGGGCTCCTCCCAGGTGACGTTCTTCCCGTCGATCCAGATCTGTCCCTCGGCAACGTCGAGCAGCCCAGCCACCGCATTGAGCAGGGTGGACTTGCCGCAGCCAGAGGGGCCGAGCAGCACGATGAACTCGCCCTGCTCAATATCCAACGACAGACTATCGAAGACCCGCACGGCCTCGAAGGCCACTGACACATCGCGAACGGAAACAGCAGCCATGGCTTACCCTTTCACAGCGCCGGCGGCGATGCCGCGCACGAACCAGCGGCCGGATACGAAATAGACGACGAGAGGTACGAGGGCGGCCAGCATGGTGGCGGCCATGTCGACATTGTAGGCGCGTTCGCCCTGAGTGGAGTTGACGATGTTGTTGAGCTGCACGGTCATCGGCAGGTTCTCGCGGCCGGCGAAGGTGAGTCCAAAGATGAAATCGTTCCAGATGCCCGTGACCTGAAGGATAGTGGCGACCACCAGCATGGGCGTCGACATGGGCAGGATCACCCGGAGGAAGATCGTCCAGAAGCCGCCGCCATCGATGCGCGCCGCCTTGAACAGCTCGATCGGCAGGCCCGCATAATAGTTGCGGAACAGGAGCGTCATCGTGGGAAGGCCGAAGATGACGTGGACGATCACGATGCAGGTGAGCGAGTTATAGATGCCCGTCGTGGAGAAGATGCGCACGAGCGGATAGAGAAAGACCTGATAGGGAATGAAGGCTCCCAGCAGCAGCACGCCGAACATGACGTTGGCGCCCTTGACCCGCCAGAACGAGAGAGCATAGCCGTTGATGGCGCCCACGGTGATCGAGAGGATCACGGACGGAACGAGGATCCGCACGGAGTTCCAAAAGCCGACGCTGATGCCGTTGCACTCGAGCCCCGTACAGGCCGAGGACCAAGCCTTGGTCCAGGCCTCGAATGTGAGCGCTGCCGGCAGGGCCACGATGTTGCCGAGCCTGATCTCTTCCATGGGCTTGAGGGAGGTCACGACCATGATCCAGAGCGGCAGCAGGAAGAACAAAGCCGCCGTGATCAGGAAGGCGTAGACGCCGATGCGTCCGACGGTGAGGCGGCGCGGGCGGCGGCCCCGGGGTTCAGCAGCGCTCATGCATGCCTCCCTTGCGGCCGGATGTAGCGGGCATAGATCCAGGGCGCCAGCACGGCCACGACCGCGATCAGCATGATCGTTGCGGCGGCGGTCCCGAGTGCGATGTTGTTGCGCTCGAAGAGATGATCCATGACGAACTTGGCAGGAACTTCGGTGGCGATGCCGGGGCCGCCCAGGGTCATGGCGACGACGAGGTCGTAGAGCTTTACCACCCCGGTCGTGAGCAGCACCGTGGCCGTGACGATCATGGGCCGGAGCAGGGGCAGGACGATGGAGGTATAGACCCGCCACGTTGGTATGCCGTCCACCTTGGCAGCCTTCCACAGGTCCTCGTCCACGCCGCGCAGGCCGGCGAGCAGGATCGCCATCGTCAGGCCGGAGCCGTGCCACAGGCCCGCGATGACGATGGTGTAGATGGCCATATCCTGATTGACGAGCCAGTCGAAGGTGAAGGTCGTGAAGCCCATGTCGCGTACGAGCTTCTGCAGGCCAAGGCTCGGATTGAGGAACCACTGCCACGCCACGCCTGTGACCACGAAGGACATGGCGTAGGGATAGAGGAACATCGTGCGGAAAATGCCTTCGCCGCGCACGTTCTGGTCGATGAATACTGCAAGCAGGAAGCCGAGAATGAGGCAGCCCGAGATGAAGAGGGCGCCGAAGATCACGATGTTCGAAGCCGAAGTGAGAAAGCGGTCGTTGGCGAAGAGGCGGCTGTATTGCGCAAGGCCAACCCAATCGAG
>DASQTM010000410.1:0-4018 GCA_035641875.1 Microvirga sp.
CGGGGTGGAGCAGCCCGGTAGCTCGTCAGGCTCATAACCTGAAGGTCACAGGTTCAAATCCTGTCCCCGCAACCAAATCACAAAGCCCCCAAGGCAGACGCCAAGGGGGCTTCTTCATCTGGACGGAGGGCTCGCGCCACAGTCCGTCTATGTCGTCCCGGAACCCGGCTCCGCCATCTTGCGGTGCTGCTCGGCGAGCACCCCGGCTGGTGTGACCGAGGCAAGGGCGGTGGTGAGCTTGTTCTTCCACCCGCTGACGATGTCGCCGTCGCCTCGCATCATCGCATCGAAGCCTGTCTTCGCTACATCGGCCGGGTCGTCCTTCGAGCCCTGTCCCACATCCGTATCCATCATGTCGGCGCGCTCGAAGAACTCGGTCTCGGTGGCCCCCGGCATTAGGCAGGTCACCGTGACGCCCGTGTCCTTGAGCTCGTTGCGCAACGCGAAGGAGAAGCTGTCGATGAAAGCCTTGGTGCCGTTGTAGACCGCCTGGAAGGAGCCCGGCATGAAGCCTTCGATCGACCCGGTGATCAGGATCTTTCCCTCTCCTTTCGCGCGCATGTCGCGGCCGACCTTCTGGATCAGGTAGATGGTGCCCGTGATGTTGGTGTCGATCACGTGCCGGGCCTCTGAAAAATCCTGATCGAGGAACCCATGGCCGAGGCCATGCCCCGCATTAGCCATGAGGACGTCGGCAGGCCTGCCCTTTGCGGCGGCGTAGAGCCGGTCGACCCCTTCCAGCGTCGCAAGGTCGGCCTCCACGGCCTCGACCGAGACGCCGAGGGAGCGGAAATCCTCGGCGGCCTGGTTAATCTTCGCCTGGTCAGCCGCGATGACGAGATCATAGCCGTTCTGGGCACAAAGCTTGGCGAGTTCGTAGCCGATGCCGGCGGAGGCGCCAGTGACGATGGCGAGAGGGCGTGCGGCTTGTGCCACGGATCGAATCTCCGTTCGGGCCAGTCGATTGCAATTGCAGGATCAACGGGGCAAACCCTCGAAAGTGCCCGCCCGTTGCAGGGCGGCGGCCTCCCCTAGGGGCCGTTCCAGGGTCCTTCAATGCCCTGCATGGACGGATCGAAGATATCCGCTACAGTGTCGGCGGAAACCGTAGAACAATCGGTTTTGCCTTCACGAGGGAGACACAATGTCCATGAAAATGACCCGCCGCGACCTTGCCAAACTCGGTCTTGGCCTCGGGGCGGCCGCAGCCTTGGGCCGCAATGCTTTCGCCCAGACGCCGGCCTTCTTCCGCATCGGCACGGGCGGAACGGCCGGGACCTACTATCCGGTCGGCGGCCTGATCGCCAACGCCATTTCCAATCCGCCCCAGCTCGTGTTGACCGCGCAGGCCTCCAACGGCTCCGTCGCCAACGTCAATTCCATCGTCTCGGGTGCCCTCGAATCCGGGTTCACCCAGGCGGACGTGGCCTATTGGGCCTATTCCGGCACGGGCCTGTTCGAGGGCAAGGGCAAGATGGAGGACCTGCGCCTCATCGCCAACCTTTACCCCGAGAGCATCCATCTGGTGGCGGCAAAGTCCGCCAACATCAAGTCCGTGGCGGATCTCAAGGGCAAGCGCGTCTCCCTCGACGAGCCCGGCTCAGGAACCCTCGTCGACGCACGCATCATCCTGTCAGGGTGGGGCATCAAGGAAAGCGACGTCAAGGCGGACTTCCTGAAGCCGAACCAAGCCGCCGAGCGCATGCGCGACGGCGGGATGGACGCCTTCTTCTTCGTGGGCGGCTATCCGACCAGCGCCATCACCGAGCTTGCCGCCACCGGCGGCGGCGTCGACCTGGTTCCCCTGTCGGGCGCGGAGGCGGACGCCATCCGCAAGCAGTACAGCTTCTTCGCCGCCGACGAGATCCCGGCCGACACCTACAAGAACGTGGGCGCGGTCAAGACCCTGGCGGTTGGCGCGCAATGGGTGACCTCTTCCAAGGTGCCTGACGCGGTGGTCTACGAGGTCACCAAGGGGCTCTGGGGCGACAAGGCCCGCGCGGCTCTCGACGCCGGCCATGCCAAGGGCAAGCTGATCCGCAAGGAGAATGCCCTTGCGGGTGCGGGCATCCCGCTCCATGCCGGAGCCGAGCGCTTCTACAAGGAAGCCGGTCTGAGCAAGAGCTGATCGACCCTGTCGGTTCGCTTCTGCCTCCCGCGGCTCGTGCGCGGGAGGCGCTTTGTTTTCGGAAATGAGAGCCTTTCATGTCCCTGCCCGACGCGTCCGCCCTCATCGAGGCTCGCAGTCTCGAAGAGAAGTTCGATCCCGAGATGCGCTTCCGGCCCCTGCTGCCGGGAACGGCCTGGATCGTGGCGGGGCTCCTCATCGCCCTTTCCCTGTTCCACTACTACACGGCAGGCTTCGGGCTGTTGCGGGAGGCCACCCACCGCGGCATCCACATGGCCTTCGTGCTCGGCCTGATCTTCCTCGTCTTCGCGGCCACCAAATCGAGCCAGGACCGGCTTGCCCCGTCGAGCTGGCTGCGGCCGGGCGGGATCTCCCTCGTCGACTGGGGGTTCGCCGCAGCGGTTGCGGTCGCCAGCCTCTACGTGCCGTGGATTTTCAACGAGCTTGCCTTCCGGGTCGGCAATCCGTCCGCCACGGATGTGGCCATGGGGACGATCCTGATCGTTCTCCTGCTTGAGGCCACCCGCCGCTCCGTCGGCTGGCCGCTTCCAATCATCGCCATCGGCATGATGCTCTACGCCTATTTCGGACCCTCCATGCCGGGGATCCTGCAGCATCCCGGAGCCTCCTGGTCCAACATCGTCAACCACCTCTATCTCACGAGCCAGGGCATCTACGGCATCGCCCTGGGGGTCGTGGCAACTTATGTCTTCCATTACGTGCTCTTCGGGGTGCTCGCGACCCGGGTCGGCCTTGGCAAGCTCTTCATCGATCTCGCCACCTGCGTCGCCGGGCGCTATGCGGGCGGGCCGGCGAAGGTGTCGATCTTCGGCTCGGCCCTGTTCGGCATGATCTCGGGCTCCTCCATCGCCAATACGGTGACGGTCGGATCGCTGACCATCCCGGCGATGATTCGAGTCGGCTACCAGCGCCATTTCGCGGCCGCCGTGGAATCCGCCGCCTCGACCGGCGGGCAGATCACGCCGCCGATCATGGGCGCTGCGGCCTTTCTCATGGTCGAGTTCCTGAATGTTTCCTACCAGACGGTGATCCTGGCCGCGATCGTGCCCGCCTGCATGCACTTCTTCGGCGTGTTCATGCAGGTTCATCTCGAGGCGAAACGGGCCGGGTTGCGCGGGCTGCCGGTGGAGGAACTGCCGAACGCCGCGAGGGTGATCCGGGAAGGCTGGCAGACGATCATGCCGCTTGCGGTTCTGCTGATCGTGCTGTTCTCCGGCTTCACGCCTTATCTGGCGGCCTTCTGGGGCATCACGGCCTGCATCGTCGTCGGCGCCACCCGCGTCCCGGCGATCACGCTCGGTTTCCTGGCGGCCGTCATCCTGGCGGTCGCCACCGGAATGCTCACGCAGCTTGCCTTCACGGTTCCGGTGCTTGCCCTGGTGCTGGCGCTGCTGGTCTATGCTTACGTGAGAAGCGACGAAGGCAAGGCGAAGGTGATCGATCTGATCGACGCCTTCGTGGTCGGCGCGAAATACGCCATCGGCGTGGGCGCTGCCGCAGCGACCGTGGGCATCATCGTGGGCATCGTCACGCTGACCGGCGTGGGCTTCAAGATCTCCTTCATCGTGACGTCGTTTGCGGCCCAGCTTGCGCAGAGCGCCGGCGAGATCCTGCCGGTCTGGCTCTTCGACTTGAAGGGCCTCACCCTGTTCTTCACCCTGCTGATGACGGCGGTCGTCTGCATCCTGCTCGGCTGCGGGGTGCCGACCACGGCAAACTACATCATCATGGTCACGGTCGCGGCTCCCGCCTTGGGCCTGCTTGGGGTCACGCCCATCGTGGCCCATTTCTTCGTTTTCTACTACGGGGTCCTGGCCGACATCACGCCGCCCGTGGCCCTTGCGGCCTATGCGGGCGCGAGCATGGCGG
>DASQTM010000411.1:0-3777 GCA_035641875.1 Microvirga sp.
CGCCGAAGGCGAAGAGGCCAAGCGCCGTGAGCGCGAGGAGCAGCCAGCCATAGGGCTGCTGCTCGAGAGCCTCGAGCGCGCCTCCGAGGCCATGCGCTTGCGCCGAATTGCTGCGCCAGGCCGCCAGGATCAGGAACCCGCCGACGATCACGAACACGACGCCGCGCGCCGCAAATCCGAGCCGTCCGAGGGAGATGATCCAGTTCCGGTGGTCGGACGGAAGCGCAAGCTGCCGGGCGACATCGCCGCGCCAACCCTTCCAGGCGAAGGAGACGCCCGCTCCCGCAATGGCGAGGCCAATGAGGCCGACAAGCCAGCGGCCGAAGGGCTGCGCCATGAGCCAGGCCGTGGAATCCTGGGCCCTGGCCTCTTCGCCGCCACCCGCGCCCCAGCCGAGAGCAAGGCTCAGGGCAGTCAGCGCGAGGCTTCCATAGATGAGGCCGCTGATCAGGTGGGCGCCGCGGATGCCCCAGCCTTTGGCATCCGCCCCGTGGTGGTCCGCATCGGTGACGGCTTCCAGGATGCGCCAGATGCAGAAGCCCGCCAGCCCCAGGGCGATCAGGCCGAGCCAGACCTTGCCGAAAGGTTGGGACAGGAGCGCCTGCAGGGCGCTGCGGCTGCCGCCGGTCTGGCCGCCCGAACCGACGGCCGCCATAAGCGCCAGGGCGCCGACCAGGCCATAGACCGCGCCGCGCGCCCCATAGCCCAGCCGCGCCAGCGCTTCTATGGGGTTTCGATGCAGGTTCGGCATGGGTTGACGGCTCCGGTTCCTCCAGGGAGAACCGCCAAGCCTGGCTTGATGTTCCTTGTTGCTGAAGCCCTGTCCTGCTGCGCCGGGGTCAGTTCCGACGGGCCTGCCTGGCATGGGCGAAAACATCCTCCACCAGGGGAGGGCCGGCCAGCAGAAGCAGCAGGGCCGCGAAGGGGAGCGAGAACAGGAAGCCGATCTGGCTGAAGCCGATGGCCCCGGTGACGCCGCCGACGAAGAACGAGGCGAGCAGCAGGACCAGCAGGCGCAGCTTCTCGCGGTCGGCCCTGACGATCTCCGCAAGGCTCCTGTCGCGGTTCCAGTACACGAGCTTGCCCAGTTCGATCCCGATATCGGTCACGATGCCGGTCACATGGGTGGTGCGCATGCGGGCCCCCGAGATCTTGGTGATGGTCGCGTTCTGCAGGCCCATGATGAAGCAGAGCAGGGGCACCGCGGCCGCCGCGAAGCCGGGGGACGGATAGGCGAGCCAGCCCAGGAACCCGAAGCCGAAGAGAAGCGCCGCCTCCAGCATCAGCGGCATGGCGTAGAGGCTCCCGAGGCGGTGGCGCCGGCCCCAGTTGATCAGGATGGCCGAGCAGCCTGCCCCCACCATGAAGGGCAGGAAGGCCGCAAGGCCGAGCAGCACCGTGCCGAGCGCGCCAAGGGCGAGGTTGTCCGCCATGGCGGACAGGATGCCGGACATGTGCGAGGTGTAGTGGCCCACCGCCAGAAACCCGCCCGCGTTGATCGCGCCGGCGATGAAGGTCAGGGCCATCCCGAGCAGGGTGTCCGCCGCGCCCGTCCGCTCGGACGCCGCGACGCTCCTGATCGACCCGATCGAGCGGGCGGCGAAGCTGCGATGCTGTCTGAGGGTCGGCTGCGGATCCATCGGCCCAGATCCTACAGCTTTTCGCCGAGGGCTTCCATGACGAAGGCCGCGGACTCCAAGGTTCGGAGCAGCGCCGGAAACCTAGCCCTTGACCGGAAGCCGGGCCGTCGCAGCCTTGAAGAAGAATTCCTCCCCGCCGAGGGAGCCGTAGATGAACGGCTCCTGCTGACGGGCGGTCGAGGACAGGACATCGTCCCGCACGAGGCCGAACAGCCGGCGGATCTCGACGCCGGGCGTGCCGATGTGTTTCACCAATGCCGAAACGAACGGACTATTCCGGCCCTGCCCGTCGAGAGCGGTCTGCCCGTGCTTGGCGGCGTAAGCCACCAGAGTGCCGCCGTCAGGCTCGATGCGCCCAAGCCCCCGTCCGATGGAGCGGCTCGCCACGCTGCGGCTCATCTGCTGAGCGAAGGGGTTGTCCCGGCAGGCGTCGAGGATCACGAGCCGCAGCTTCCTGGCGCCCGAGATGCTGCCCAAAACCTGATCCAGATGCACGGCCTCGAACTGCACGTCGCGGTCGCTCTTGAGGCGGGCATCCACGGGCACAAGGTAGTTCTGTCCGCCGATCTCGATGCCGTGTCCGGCATAATAGATCACCGCCCAGTCGGCGGCTTCAGCCTCCGCCGAGAAGTCGCGCAAGACCCGGCGCATGGCCTCCGAACTGAGATCGCCCTCCACCTGGACGGTCTTGAAGCCCGCGTCGCGCAGGGATTGGGCGAGAACTGCCGCATCCCGGGGTGGATTGGGCAGGGCGGGCACATTCGCATATTGCCCATTGCCGATGACGAGGGCGACGCGAATGTTCGCGTCCTGGGCAAGCGCCAACGATCCCTGAGAAGGATCGCCTGAAGGCGCAGGCGTTGCCCCCATCTGCCGTTCGGCCGGGGGTTGCGTCGCAGCGATGCGCGCCCGGGCGGCCTGCATGTGGGGACTGGCCGGATCCAGCGCAATTGCCGCATCGAGATCCTGAAGCGCAAGACGGCTTTCACCCGCTGCCGCGCGGACGAGGCCCCGGTCCATCAGCGCGCCGGCATTGGACGGCTCCAGGCGGAGAACGGCGTCATAGTCGGCCAGGGCCCTGTCGTATCGACCAAGGTCTCGATAGAGGTTGGCGCGAGAGTGAAACCTGAACGGGCGGGACGGATCGATCCGGATCGCCTCGCTGAAATCCGCCAGCGCTCGCTCCAGATCGCCGCCGGCCAGGAAGGCATTCGCCCGAGAGTGAAAGCGAAACGCGCGGGTCGGATCGATGCGGATGGCCTCCGTCAGATCTGCAATCGCCCGCTTGTGATCGCCTTTCCGGAGATAAGCCTCGCCCCGCTCGTGGAAGCGGAAGGCCGGCTTGGGATCGAGGCGAATGCCCTCGCTCAAGTCGACGAGGGCCTGATCGAGGTCGCCCTTCGCCAGGAACGCAAGGCCCCGATTGTGGAAGGCGCCCGCCCTCGCGCCTGCATCCTTCCTGGCGATGATCTGGGAGCATGCCGCAATGCTTCTCTCCGGGCTCCTGCGGGAGGCCTCGCACTCCTTCCACAAGCTGTCCTGCGCCTGAGCCGGCGCAAGACAGAAGAGGAGACCAATGAAGCTCGCAAGGATGGGATGAAATCGGGTCATGATCAGATCTGCTCACATGGCCGCGCGGCTTTGCGCTTCGATCGCGTCGCACCATAAGGTGCAAACATGGTTGCGCCAACCGCCCGGCTAGCGGAAGTAGAAGTTCTCGCCGGGCAGGGAGCCATACACGAAAGGCTCCTGCATCCGGCCGGTGGCGGCGAGCACGTCGTCGCGCACCTTGCGGAACAGGAAGTTGATCTCCGTGCCCGGCGTGCCGATGTGCTTCACGAGAGCGGACACGAAGGGGCTGTTCTCGCCTTCGCCATCCTGGGCGACCTGGCCGTGCTTGGCCGCGTAGGCCACGAGGGTGCCGCCATCGGGCTCGATGCGGGCGAGCCCGCGTCCCACGGAGCGGCTGGCGACGCTCCGGGTCATCTGCTGCGTGAAAGGATTGTCGCGACAGGCGTCCAGGATGACGAGGCGCAGTTTCTTGGCGCCTTCGATGCTGGTGAGAACCTGCTCCAGCGGCACGGCCTCGAACTGCACGTCGCGGTCGCTCTTCAGTCGAGCATCGATGGGAACGAGG
>DASQTM010000412.1:0-2029 GCA_035641875.1 Microvirga sp.
CCGCCACAAGGGCGACGGCTCCGGCGCCGTGAAGGCGGCGGATCTCGAATGGCGGTCCTGGCCCGTCGCCAAGCGGCTCGAGCACGCCCTCGTCAACGGCATCACCGAATTCATCGAGCAGGATACGGAGGAGGCGCGCCAGACCGTCGAGCGTCCGCTGCACGTGATCGAAGGCCCGCTCATGGCCGGCATGAACGTCGTCGGCGACCTGTTCGGCGCGGGAAAAATGTTCCTGCCGCAGGTGGTGAAGTCCGCCCGCGTGATGAAGCAGGCGGTCGCCTACCTGATGCCGTTCATGGAAGCGGAAAAGGCGGCCACCGGCTCCACGGAGCGATCCACCGCCGGCAAGGTGCTGATGGCGACGGTGAAGGGCGATGTGCACGACATCGGCAAGAACATCGTCGGCGTGGTTCTCGCCTGCAACAATTACGAGGTCATCGATCTTGGCGTGATGGTGCCGGCCCAGAAGATCCTGGACACGGCGCGCAAGGAGCAGGTGGACATCATCGGCTTGTCCGGGCTCATCACGCCCTCTCTCGACGAGATGGTGCATGTGGCAAGCGAGATGGAGCGCGAGGGCTTCGACATCCCGCTTCTCATCGGCGGCGCCACCACGAGCCGGGTTCATACGGCGGTGAAGATCCACCCGAACTACGAGAAGGGGCAGGCCGTCTACGTGACGGATGCGAGCCGCGCGGTCGGCGTCGTGTCGTCGCTCCTGTCCCCCGACATGAAGGACGGCTATGTGGAGACGGTGCGCGCCGAGTACCGCAAGGTGGCGGACGCCCATGCCCGCTCCGAGGCGGACAAGCAGCGGCTGCCCATCGACAAGGCGCGCGCCAATCGGCTGAAGCTCGACTGGTCCTCCTACCAGCCGCCGAAGCCGGCCTTCACCGGCGCCCGGGTCTTCCGCAGCTACGATGTGGGCGAGCTCGTGCCCTATATCGATTGGACGCCCTTCTTCCAGACCTGGGATCTGAAAGGCCGCTTCCCGGCGATCCTCGACGACGAGAAGCAGGGGGCAGCGGCGCGCCCGCTCTGGGAGGATGCGCAGGCGATGCTGAAGCAGCTCGTGGACGAGCGCTGGTTCAACCCCAAGGCCGTGATCGGCTTCTGGCCCGCCAATGCGGTCGGCGACGACATCCGCCTCTTCACCGGCGAGAGCCGCCGGGACGAACTCGCCACCTTCTACGGCCTGCGCCAGCAGCTCTCGAAGCGCGACGGCAAGCCCAATCTCTGCCTTTCCGATTTCGTGGCTCCCGTCGAGAGCGGCAAGCCCGACTGGATCGGCGGCTTCGTGGTCACCTCGGGCATCGAGGAAGTGCGCATCGCGGAGCGGTTCGAGCGGGCGAACGACGACTACCGCTCGATCCTGGTGAAGGCGCTCGCCGATCGCCTGGCGGAGGCTTTCGCCGAGCGCATGCACGAACGCGTCCGCAAGGAGTTCTGGGGCTATGCGCCGGACGAGAACCTGGGCGCGGAGGGACTGATCGGCGAGGAATATGCGGGCATCCGCCCGGCCCCCGGCTATCCGGCGCAGCCCGATCATACGGAGAAGGCGGCCCTGTTCGATCTCCTCGACGCGGAGCGCCGCATCGGCGTGAAGCTGACGGAATCCTACGCCATGTGGCCGGGCTCCTCCGTGTCCGGCCTCTACCTGTCCCACCCGGATTCCTACTATTTCGGCGTCGCCAAGGTCGAGCGCGATCAGGTGGAGGATTACGCGGTGCGCAAGGGCATGACCATCGCAGAGGTGGAGCGCTGGCTCGGCCCGATCCTCAACTACGACCCGGCCCGCTACCGGGTGATGGCGGCGGAGTAATTCGCTTTGTGTCATTCCCGGCCGGAACGCAACGCCGCTGCCGGATGGGAAGGGAATCCACAGCACTGCCGTCGACGGCGGCACCTCGGGCTTCCCTCCCCCTTGTGGGGAGGGTCAGGGTGGGGGTGTGTGCGATAGCCTATCAGGGGCCGGCGCACACACCCCCACCTCCGCCTCCTCCCCACAAGGGGGAGGAGAGCCTGTCGC
>DASQTM010000413.1:0-13273 GCA_035641875.1 Microvirga sp.
AATGAGAGGCCGCGCAGCACGATGAAGGCGAAGAGCAGCAGTAGCAGCAGGCACACGACGATGCCGAACTCCTCCGCCGTGACCGCGAAGATGAAGTCCGTATGGGCGTCGGGCAGGATGCGCTTCACGGTGCCCTCCCCCGGGCCGCGGCCGAGCCAGCCGCCGCGGGCGAAGGATTCCATGGCGGTGTCCACCTGGAAGGTGTCGCCGGAGGACTTGTCCATGAAGCGCTCGATGCGGGCGCGCACGTGGGGCAGGAACTGATAGGCCGCCCCGATGCCCAGAAGGCCCGCGCCGCCTAAGCCCATCACCCAGAACCAGTGCAGGCCGGCCACGAAGAACAGGCCGCACCACACGATGGTGACGAGCATGGTCTGGCCGAAATCGGGCTGGAGGATGAGCGGCACGATGGTGGCGGGCAGGATCAGCAGCGCCAGCAGCGCGCCCGGCATGTCCTTGCGCCGCGCGCCCTCTGAGAAGGCCCAGGCGGCGATCACCACGAAGGCGGGCTTGACGAATTCGGACGGCTGGATGCCCAGCGGCCCGATGCTGATCCAGCGATGGGCGCCCTTGATCTCCGGGCCGTACTGGAACGCCAGCAGGACCAGCGCCATGCCCACGAGATAGACCAGCAGGGCCAGGCGCCGGATATGGCGCAGGGACAGGAACGACACCGGAATCATGATGGCCAGCGCCGGAAGGAGGAAGAGCACCTGCCGGTTGACGAAATGGAACGTGGAGAGCCCGAGCCGCTCCGCCACGGGCGGACCGCCCGCCATGAGGAAGACGAGGCCCGAGAGCATGAGGACGGCGAGTCCTGCGAGAAGCAGGCGATCCACCGTCCACCACCAATCGCCGAAAGCCGAGCGTTCCGCGCGCGACACCATCTTCTCAAGCCCCCTTGGCTTCAACGCCGGGTAAGCCCCGGACCAGATCGCGGAAATGGTTTCCGCGCACTTCGTAATTGGGAAATTGGTCGTAGGAGGCGCAGGCGGGCGAGAGCAGGACGACCGACGGGCCGCTCATGGCCGCCGCGTCCCGAGCCGCCTGCTCCACTGCCTTGTCGAGGGTGCCGCAATGAACGTGCGGAACGTCCGCCCCGAGCGTCGCGGCGAAATCCTCCGCGGCTGCGCCGATCAGATAGGCTTTGCGGATCTTCGAAAAATAGGGCCGCAACGGCACGATGCCGCCTTCCTTGGCCTTGCCGCCCAGGATCCAGAGAATGTCATCGAAGGACTTCAGCGCCTTCTCGGTGGAATCCGCGTTGGTGGCCTTGGAATCGTTGATGAACAGGGTTCCGTCGCAGCGGGCCACTTCTTCCATGCGATGAGGCAGGCCGGGGAAGCTCCGCATGGCGCGCTGGATCGTATCGGCACCGACTCCGGCGAGGAGAGCGACCGCAACGGCGGCAGCGGCATTCTGAGCGTTGTGATCTCCGCGTAAGGAACCGATGCCGGAAAGCCGCGCCATTTCGAAGGCGTCACCATGGATGTTGGACAGGATGACGTCGCCCTGGGCCAAAACGCTTCCGGCCTCATGGTCCGACAGGCCGACGCGAACGACGTCCTGACGGGCAAGTGGGCTGCGCGCGATGATGTCGCGGCTCATCGCGTCATCCGCCCCAACGACAGCCTTCTCGGCCCTCGCCACCAGCCGCTCCTTGATAGCGGCATAGTTCTCCATCGTCCCGTGCCGGTCGAGATGATCCGGTGAGATGTTGAGGAGAACGCCCACCGACGGCGCGAGCGAGGGCGCGAGGTCGATCTGGAACGAGGAGCACTCGATCACGTGGATGCGGCTGTCGGACGGCGGCTCCAGGGAGAGGATCGCGGTGCCGATATTGCCGCCCATCTGCACGTCGCGGCCAGCCTCGCGCAGGATGTGGGCGATGAGCGCCGTGGTGGTGGATTTGCCGTTGGTACCGGTGATCGCCACGAAGGGTGCATTAGGCGCAATCTTCGCCCGCTCGCGGCAGAACAGCTCGATGACGCCGATGATCTCGACGCCTGCCGCTCTTGCGAGCGTCGCCGACCAATGCGGCTCGGGATGGGTCAGCGGCACGCCGGGGGAGAGGATGAAGGAATGAAAGCGCGACCAGTCGGCTTGGCGCAGGTCGCCTGTCTCCATGCCCTTGGCGGCGGCCTCCGCCATCTTGGCCGGATTGTCGTCGCAGGCGATCACATGCGCCCCGCCCTCCCGCAGGGCCAAAGCGGTCGCCAGCCCCGAGCCGCCGAGGCCGAAGAGGGCGACCGTTTTGCCCGCAAGGGTGGTGACAGGGGTCATCGGCTCACCGCAGCTTCAGGGTGGAGAGGCCGATGAGGGCCAGCACCACGGCGATGATCCAGAACCGGATCACCACCTGCGGCTCGGTCCAGCCGAGCTGCTCGAAATGGTGGTGGATCGGCGCCATCTTGAAGACGCGCCTGCCCGTGAGCTTGAAGGACGCCACCTGGATGATCACCGACATGATCTCCAGCACGAAGAGCCCGCCGACGATGGCGAGCACGATCTCGTGCTTGGCCGCCACCGCGATGGTGCCGAGCAGGCCGCCGAGCGCCAGGGAGCCGGTATCGCCCATGAAGATCTGGGCCGGCGGCGCGTTGAACCAGAGGAAGCCTATCCCTGCGCCGATCAGGGCGCCGCAGATCACCGCAAGCTCGCCGGTGCCGGGCACGAAATGGATCTGCAGGTAATTGGAGAACACCGCGTTTCCGGACAGATAGGCGATGAAGCCGAAGGTGCCGGCCGCGATCATCACCGGCACGATGGCAAGCCCGTCGAGCCCGTCGGTGATGTTCACCGCATTGCCCGCGCCCACGATCACGAAGGCGGCGAAGACGATGTAGAACCAGCCGAGATTGAAGATCAGCTCCTTCGAGAAGGGCAGCGCCAGCTTGTTCGCCAGCCCCGGGGTCGCCATGTAGGAGATGGCGGTGCAGGCCAGCACGGCGATGATGGCCTCGATGGCGAGGCGCGAGCGGCCGGAGAAGCCCTTGTGGGACTGCTTCGTCACCTTCAGGTAGTCGTCATAGAAGCCGATGGCGCCGAAGCCCACGGTGACGAAGAGCACGACCCAGACGTAGTGGTTTTCGAGATTGGCCCAGAGCAGGGCCGACACCAGAACGCCCGCCATGATCATCAGCCCGCCCATGGTGGGCGTGCCGCGCTTCGTGAGCAGGTGCGACTGCGGGCCGTCCTCGCGGATCGGCTGCCCCTTGCCCTGGCGAAGGCGCAGGAGCGAGATGATGGCGGGGCCGAACAGGAACACGAAGAGCATCGCGGTCGCCGTCGCGCCGCCGGTGCGGAACGTGATGTAGCGGAAAATATTGAGGGGGCTGAAATAGGGGCTGAGCTCAGCCAACCAGGTCAACATGAAAACTATCCTTTCAGCGCGTGCGCCGTTGGGCTCGCGCCGTATCGCTCTTTCAGGGCTTTGACAACCAGAGCCATCTTCATGCTGAGGGAGCCCTTCACCGTCACCGCATCGCCCGGGCGGATGGCGGCGCAGACCGCCTCCACCAGCTCGGCGGAGGTTTCCGCATGGGCGGCGACCTGTGCTTTCGGCAGTCTGTCCACGAGGCTCTTCATGAGCGGTCCCGCCGCGAAGACGAGGCTGATCCCGTTGGCCTCCACCGCCTCCGCGAGGCATTCGTGCAGGCCCGGCGCCTTGTCTCCCAGTTCCTTCATGTCGCCCAGCACGGCGATGCGCCGGGCATGGCGGCCGAGCTCCACCGCGCCGAGATTGGCGAGCGCGGCGCGCATGGAGGCCGGGTTGGCATTGTAGCTCTCGTCGATCAGAAGCGCATCTCCGCCTCCGAGGGAGAGCACGGTCCGCTCGCCGCGCCCGACCGGCGGCTTCAGGTCCGCGAAGGAGAGGGCGACAAGCGCGAGATCCGCGCCCAGGGCGTGGGATGCGGCGAGCACGCTCAGGGAATTGAGGGCGATGTGCCGCCCGGCCGTGCCGATCCGGTAGGCCAGCGGCTGGCCGAAAGCCCGCGCCTCGACGATGGACTGGTCGGGCTTGACGATGATCCGCTCGGCGCGCACATCCGCCGCCTCGTGCTCGCCGAAGCCGATGATCCGCCCGGCCGCCGACGCCAGGGCATGGGCCTTCATCCGGTCGAAATAGGGGCTGTCCCGGTTGATCACCGCCGCGCCGCCGGGTTCCAGCCCTGAGAAGATCTCGCCCTTCGCATCCGCGATGCCCCACAGGGAGGGGAAGAACTCGATATGGACCGGCTCGATGGTGGTGATCACCGCCACATGCGGACGGACCATGGCCGTGAGCGGCAGGATCTCGTGGGCATGATTCATGCCGATCTCGAACACCCCGAAGGCACTCTCGCGCGGCATGCGGGCAAGGGTGAGCGGCACGCCCCAATGGTTGTTGTAGGAGGCGACCGACGCATGGGTCGCGCCCTGGCGCGCCAGGGCCAGACGCATGGCCTCCTTGGTGCCGGTCTTGCCGACGGAGCCGGTGATCGCGACGATCTTGGCCGCCGTGCGCTGGCGGGCGGCCGAACCGAGCTGGCGCATGGCCTCCAGCACGTCGGGCACGACGATGAGCCTGCTTCGGTCCTTGGAGCCCGCAGCCCAATCCTCCGACACGACAGCGGCCGACGCGCCCTTGTCCAGGGCGGCGGGCACGAAATCATGGCCGTCATGCACGTCGCCTCGGATGGCGAAGTAGAGGTCGCCCGGCTCCAGGGTGCGCGTGTCGATGGATGCGCCGGACGCCTGCGCGACGCCCTCGCCGATCCGGGCGCCGGTGGCGGCTGCGATTTCATCCAGGGTCCATAGGGGCGAATTCATCCCTGCCTCTCCGCTAGAGCCTTCCGGACCTCGTCGTGGTCCGAGAACGGCAGGGTCCGGTCGCCGATGATTTGGCCGGTTTCATGGCCTTTCCCGGCCACAAGCAGGACATCGCCCCTCTGGAGCTCGTTCACGGCGGTGCGGATGGCCAGCGCCCGGTCCCCGATCTCCCGGGCGCCCGGGGCTCCCTTCAGCACCTCGGCCCGAATCGCCGCCGGGTCCTCGGAGCGGGGATTGTCGTCGGTGACGATGACCACATCGGCCCCCTCGGCGGCGATGCGGCCCATGAGCGGACGCTTGCCCCGGTCCCGGTCGCCGCCGCAGCCCACGAGGCAGACCAGCCGGCCCCGGGTGAAGGGGCGCAGGGCGTCGAGCACATGGGCGAGGGCGTCAGGCTTGTGGGCGTAATCGACGATGCAAAGCGCGCCGTCCGCCTCGCCCACCTGCTCCAGGCGGCCCTTGACGCCTTTCAGGCCCTTGAAGCCGTCCAGAACCTCGGCAGCCCTCTCCTCCCCCTCCACCGCCAGGACCAGGCCTGCGGCCAGAAGGGCGTTCTCGACCTGGAATGCGCCGAGAAGCGGCAGATCGGCCCGGTAGGTCCGGCCAAAGGCTTCGATGGCGAGCGCCTGCCGGAAGCCCTCGGGACGCGCTTCGACCAGCCGGAGGGTTTCGCCCAGGCTTCCCGTGGTGAGGAGCTTCAGGCCTCGGGCCTGCGCGCCCCGCAGGAATACATCGGCGAAAGGCCCGTCCGCATTGATGATCGCGGGGGCATCGCCCGGCAGCAGGGTGTCGAACAGGCGCAGCTTCGCCTTGGCATAGGCTTCCGTGGTGCCGTGGTAATCGAGATGGTCGCGGCCGAGATTGGTGAAGCCCGCCGCATCGAGGCGCACCCCGTCGAGCCGGCGCTGGTCGATGCCGTGGGAGGAGGCCTCCATGGCAAGGCGGCTGACGCCATCCTGGGCCAGGCGGTGGAGGGTCTGGTGAAGGGAGATCGGGTCGGGCGTGGTCAGGGAGCCGTAGGCGGCTCCATCCGACGTGATGACGCCCAGCGTGCCGAGGCTCGCGGATTTGTATCCCAGCACCGCAAAGAGCTGACGGGTGAAATCGGCCACCGAGCTCTTGCCGCTGGTGCCCGTGACGGCGACGATCCTGTCCGGCTGCTGCGGATAGAAGCGCGAGGCCGCAAGGGCGAGGGACCGGCGCACATCGGGCACCCGGAGATAAGCCACCTCGGCGGGCAGATCGGACGGGCGCTCCGCCTCGCCCGCGATGGCGAGCGCGCCTGCCGCCACGGCCTGCGGCACGAAGCTCATGCCGTCCACCTTCGTGCCCGGCACGGCGAAGAACAAGCCTCCCCGCTCCACCTTGCGGCTGTCGGATGCGATGGACGACACGGAATGAGTAGCTTCCGGGCGATCCTTGATTTCCGGAAGCAGGCTGCCGAGCTGGATATCGCGCGCGGTCATGGCTTGGAGCCCCACGCGCCGAGGCGGGACATCAGGGGGAAGGGCTGCGCCGGCGCCTCGAAGCGGGGCGGCACGCCCAGCAGCGGGGCCACGCGCTCGATGATGTTGCCGGTGATGGGTCCTGCGTTCCAGCCTGCCGTCGAGAACCCATAGGTGCCCTCCACCGCCTGCGGCTCGTCCATGATGGTGAGGAACACGTATTTCGGCTTGTCGGCCGGAACCACCGCCGTGAAGGTGGTGAAGTTCTTGGTCTTGGAATAGCGTCCGTTGATCACCTTTTCGGCGGTGCCGGTCTTGCCGCCCACGAAGAAGCCCGCGATGGCCGCATGGGACGCCGACCCATTCGGATGCGTGGCGTTGAGGCGCATCACGTAGCGCATCGCTTCGCTGGTCTCGGGCTTCAGAACCTGGAGGGCGCCCTGGCGGGCCGCAGCCTCGTCGCGCTTCAGGAAGGTCGGCTTGATCATCACGCCGCCATTGACCAGCGCCCCCACCGCCGCGAGAGCCTGCAGCGGCGCAACCGCGAGGCCGTGCCCGAAGCCGATGGTCATGGTGTTGAGTTCGCCCCAGCGCGGCGGAACGATGGGCGCGGCGTTCTCCGGCAGCTCCGTCTCGAGGCGCGTAAGCTGTCCCATCTTGCGCAGGAAGGCCTTGTGGCCGTCGACGCCGATGCCCAGCGCCATGCGGGCGGTGCCGATGTTGGACGAGTGCACGAAGACCTCCGGCGTGCTCAGCACCCGGTGGGTGGCGTGGTAGTCGCCGATGGTGAACCTGCCGTAACGCAGCCCGGACCGGGCGTCGAAGGTCGAGTTGATGTTGTACTTGCCGGAATCGAGCGCCATCGCCACCGTGAGGGCCTTGAAGGTCGAGCCCATCTCGAACACGCCCACATTGATGCGGTTGATGCGGTCGTCCGTGAGCGCGTCCACCGGATTGTTGGGATCGTAGTCGGGCAGCGACACGAGGGCGACGATCTCGCCCGTGTTCACGTCCAGGATCACGCCGGCGGTCGCCTTGGCCTTGAACTTCGCCAGGCCCTTGGCAAGCTCGTCGCGCAGCGCATGCTGCACCCGCAGATCGATGGAGAGCTGGATCGGCTTCAGGTCCGCGGCCGAGATGTTGAAGCCTGCGCCGTTGAGGTCCTGCAGGCCCATGCTGTCGATGTATTTCTCGATGCCGGCGATGCCTACGTTGTCCACGTTGGCGAAGCCGAGCACATGGGCTGCGGCCTCGGCGTTCGGATAGACGCGCTTGTTCTCCGGCAGGAAGCCCACGCCCGGAATGCCGAGGCGATGCACCTCCGCCTGCTGGCGCGGGGTGATCTCGCGCTTGACCCAGACGAAGCCCTTCTTGGTGCCGAGCTTGTTGCGCAGCTCCGTGGCGTCGAGATCGGGCAGCACGGCGGTGAGCAGCTCGACCGCCTCGTCCTTGTCGATGATGTTGCGCGGCTCCGCGAACACGGACACCATCTTCACGTCGGTGGCCAGGATCTCGCCGTTCCGGTCGACGATGTCGGGGCGCGCCGCGGAGATTTCCGACGAGGCCGCCCGGCGCACTTCGCTCGTGTTCCCGCTCGTCACCGCAAGATGAACGAGGCGGCCGCCGATCACGCCGAAAAGCCCCACGAAGCAGATAGCCGCGAGGCCCACCCGCGCCGTGCTCTTGTCCGCCCGCAGGCGGAAGAGCTCGCCGGCATAGGACAGGATGCTGCGCTTGGGAGAAAGGCTCTGAGCCTGCAGTTCGGTATCGGGCTCTTGCAACACGGGGCTTACCGTCTCGGGGTTTGTGTCGTCGGGGTGCGGGCGTTCGCGCTCTTGTCCTTCGGCGTCGCCGTCGGTTCGAGCAGGCCGAGCGCTTCGAGCTTGCGGCCGATCCCGTCCTCGCGCTCGGGCCGGTTCGGCAGGTCCGACAGGCGGGCCAGCTGATGGATCTTCAACGGCTGAAGATCGAGATGCTGATCGGCCGCGGCCTGGAGGCGGTCGGGACGATCGAGGTACTGCCATTCCGCCTGGAGCACGGCGATCGCCTCGCGCTCGCGCTGCGCCTTGGCCTTCAGCTTCGCCACCTGCTCGGCGTAATAGAGCGTGTCGTACTTGATCGAATAGGCGTAGCCCGCCGACGAGATCAGGGCCGAGATCGCCACGATGTGGAGCAGTTTCTTCACCGGCGCCCTCCCTTTTTCTCAGCCGTCTGCGGCAGCTCGGCCAGCATCGTGATGGCGCTCGAAGGCTCCTGCGCCGCCGCATCCGTGCGCGCGCCGGCCCTGAGCTTCGCCGAGCGCGCCCGCGGATTGCGGTTCATCTCCTGGTCGCCGGGAACCACCGGTCCCCGGGTGATCGTCTCGAAGGTCGGCTCGGGCGAGGCCGTGGTCGGCAGATGGCGCGATCCGCCGGCGGCGCGTCCGGTGCGCGCGGCGAAGAACTGCTTCACGATCCTGTCTTCCAGGGAGTGGAAGGTGACGACCACCAGCCGGCCGCCCGGTTTCAGGATGCGCTCTGCGGCGTGCAGCGCCCGCACCAGCTCGCCGAGTTCGTCGTTGACGGCGATGCGAAGCCCCTGGAACACGCGGGTCGCCGGATGGATGCCGCCAGGCTCCTGCCAGATCAGGGAGGCGACCAGATCCGCGAGCTGACGTGTGGTCTCGAAGGGCTGCCTGCGCCGCGCCTCGATGACGGCGCGGGCCACCGCGCGGGCGCGCCGCTCCTCGCCGTAATGGTAGAAGATGTCCGCCAGTTCCGCTTCGGAGGATTCGTTGATCAGATCGGCGGCGCTCGGGCCCTCGCGCTCCATGCGCATGTCGAGGGGACCGTCGTTGCGGAACGAGAAACCGCGCTCCGCCTGATCGAGCTGCATGGACGAGACGCCGATATCGAGCACGACCCCGTCGAGGCTGCCTGCGCCCTGCGCCTGCGCGATCCTGTCGAGATCGCCGAAGCGTCCGGGCGCGAGCATCAACCGCTTCTTGAATTTCACCTCGAGCGAGGCGCCGCCCGCGATCGCATCGGGATCGCGGTCGATGGCGATCACCTTGTTCTGCGGATGAGCGTCGAGAATGGCGCGCGTATAGCCGCCGGCGCCGAAGGTGCCGTCCACGAACAGGCCGCCGCGCTTCACGTCGAGCGCCGTGCAGACCTCCGCCAAGAGCACGGGAACGTGACGGTTCGGTCCGCCAGCGGCTCCGGCTCCTGGGCCGTCGCCGCGTCCCATCATCGCTCCCGCACTCCTGGTGAGGTTTCCTGCCCCATACGTGGCTCCACAATCCGGTTTCCGAGCATCTTCTTCAGGTCTCTGACCTTCGTGCGCGCCTCCTCCAAGTGCGCACGGAAGCGCTCGGGCTCCCAAATCTGGAACTTGTGTCCGAGTCCGACGAACGTCACCGCATCGCCAAGCCCGGCATGTACCTTCACTGAGTCCGTCAGGATGACACGCCCCTCCGGATCGACCTTGAGAATCTCGCTGGTGCCGAACAACGCCGTCGACAGCTGATCCCGTTCGTCCGAATAAGGCGACAGCGTCGACAAGAACGCATCGATCTCGTTCAGAAGCACGTTGCCGCCTGCGTCCAGAGCCGGCGCGTCCAGCGCCGGATGCACGTAGAGCCCCTCGAATCCGTCCCTGGCCAGCGTGGCCCGGAAGGATGCGGGGATCGAGACGCGACCCTTCGAATCCAACTTGTTGGTGAAATTGGACACGAAGCGGTTCATTGGCCGCAGCTCGCGCGCTCCTGATTGTCAGCCCCCCCGCGGACCTGCCCGGTCCGCCCCCCGCAGCCGGCGAAAACGCCTCTTTCCAGCCGGGAACGTCAGCGTTTCTTGAGCGCTTGACTTCCCCTTCGGAAGACACCGTCGACGGGATGCTTTGGGATAACATGGGTTATTATGGGCGTCAACGGAATGGGGGTGGGCTGCAAGCCTCTAGGCCTGCTGTCCCCATGAGACGCAATTAGAGTTAATGAACCGTAAGCGGGCCAACGGTTTGCGTCGCTTTTTGCAGAATCGTAACCTGTGGAAAAGGGTGTCAGCCGGCCTGTAAGCCGGGTTCTGTAGGGCTCAAAGCCTCAACTTTGAGCGTGGCGGCCATTCCTCTGGGACGATCATTGCTGACCGCCTCGAGCAACCAACCCGGACGACGAGCCTGGAAGCGGGCCTGGCGCGAACGCCTGTCGTCCCTATTCGGTTTTGCTCCCGGTGGGGTTTACCTTGCCGTGCGCATTGCTGCGTCCGCGGTGCGCTCTTACCGCACCCTTTCACCCTTACCCCGGGGCCCGAGGGCCCTAAGGGGCGGTTTGCTTTCTGTGGCACTTTCCCTGGGGTCGCCCCCGCCGGACGCTATCCGGCACCGTGCTTCCATGGAGCCCGGACTTTCCTCCCCGAGCGAGCTCGAAGCGGCCGCCCGGCCGGCTGACAGGGGGATGTGGTGCATAAAGCAGCCGTCCGTCAAGGCCGCAGGCCTAATCGGCAGAGGCCGTGATCACCTTCACCTTGGCGCAATAGACCCGCGACGCGCCCGTCATGGTCTGGGTGCGGTGGCCGAACTGATAGCGCAGGATGGTGCCGCAGGTATCGCCGCCCGCCAGCCTGTAGGCCCCGGCCAGGTATTTCAGGCCGTAGCGAAGATTGGTCTCCGCATCGAGAAGGCCGGCCGCCCCGCCCTGATAGCCGAGGGATTGAGCCGTGCGGACATTGATCTGCGTCAGGCCCATGTTGGGGCCGTTGCGGGCGCCGGCATTGTAGCGGCTCTCCAGGCGGATGATGGCATCCGCGAGTTCGTAGGGCAGACCGTTTTCAGACGCATGGCGCGCGATCAGCGGCTTGAGAGCGACGGCCCGAACCGCATCGGCCTGACGGGACCGGAGCCTCGGCGCGACTGCTGCCGGTTCGACGGCGGCGATCGCCGGATCGCCGGCGGCGGCTTCCGCATCCGGCGAAGCGGAAGCCGCCTTCTCGGCTTTCTTGCCGGAGGACCTGGCCGGCTTTTTGGCGGCGGGTTCCTCCGGTCCGGCCGAATCGGTGGCCTCGGCGGAGGCCGACGCCTTGGCGAAAGCCTCGGCCTGATCCGGGGAAATAAGGCTGGGCCCCTCGCCTCCTTCGGCCCGGGCATGGGACGCCAGGGCAAGTGCAATCGTCCCGAGAATGGCAATCATCGCTGTTCTCAGAAGATGCGGCCAAGTCATGGGGAAGCTCCGGTCGGCAATAATCGCGGGGGCCACGGTCGGTGACGGCCAAATGAGGCGAGGGTGTGGCCGGACAAGCCGAGCCTTTGCTCGAAACCAGCTTCGGCCGGAGGGCTTTTCTTTGGATTTTTGGCTGGGCCAGATGGCAATTAGCCTGCCGGCAGCATCACAAAGGCCCAGGGGCGAGCCCGTCTAAGGAACTCTTTCTTCACTGAGGAGTTGGCGACAGCATAAGGTCAAGCTAAGTAGAGCCGGGCAGCCTCCGGCCCGCTCCAGTAAAGGGAAGCCTCCATGAAAAAGATCATTTCAGCGATTGCCGCGGGTGCTCTCACCCTCTCCATGGCCGCCTGCAACACGCCCGGCGAGCGTGCCGTCGGCGGCGCCGCCATCGGCGGTCTCGCAGGCGCCGCCATCGGCGGCGCGGCCACGGGCCGCGGCAGCGGCGCGCTTGCCGGCGCGGCGATCGGCGCGGCTGGCGGTGCGGTCGTCGGCGCAGCGACGACGCCCCAACCGGCTTGCCCCTACGGCACGTACCAGGACATGTACGGCAATATCTACTGCCGCTGATCGCACCGCCTAACGGTGGATTCGGGGGCCGAGACCATCTCGGCCCCTTTTCTTTTGGCCCCGGTTGAGCGTACCACTAGCCTCACGATGATTCAGTCGATTTGGGGTAAGTTGGGCGGCGCCGGCATCGGTCTGGCGCTCGGGGGTCCGATCGGCGCTCTCCTGGGCGGCGTCGCCGGCCACGTGCTGATCGATCGCGAAGGCGCTTTTTTCGGGAAGCCGCCGCGCGACGTCGTGTTCACCATGGGACTGGTCGCCTTGGCCGCCAAGATGGCGAAGGCCGACGGGGTGGTCGTCGATCGCGAGGTCAGGGCCTTCGAGCAGATCGTCGAGGTTCCGGAGAGCGAGCACGAGCGGGTGAAGCGCCTGTTCGAGCTCGCCCAGCAGACCTCGGACGGGTTCGAGGCCTATGCCCGGCAGATCAGCGACGAGTTCAGGGACGAGCCCGCCCTTCTCGAGGATGTGCTCGACGGCCTGTTCCACATCGCCAAGGCGGACGAGGCCGTTCACGAGGCGGAGTTCGTCTACCTCAAGGACGTGGCCACGATCTTCTCGTTCTCGGACGCGGATTTCGCGCGCATTGCCGCCCGCCATGTGCGGCAGGCCGACGATCCCTACCTGATCCTTAAGGCCGAGCGGACGATGGGCGACGACGAGTTGAAGCGGCACTACCGCAGGCTCGTGGCCGAGAACCACCCGGACCGGGAGATCGCCCGCGGCCTGCCGCCGGAGGCGGTGAAGATCGCAACCGAGCGGCTGGCCACCATCAACGCGGCCTGGGAGCGCATCGCCGCCGAGCGGAACCTCCGGTAAGGGCATGAGCGCTCCTCCGCCCCCCGAGAGCCCTATCGCCGCCAAGGTGTTTCCCTCGCCCAACCACGGGGAACGGAAGGATGGCCGGCGTCCGAACCTTCTCGTCTTCCACTACACGGGCATGCCCGACGAGGGCGAGGCCCTGCAATGGCTCTGCAACCCGGTCTCCCAGGTCTCGGCCCATTACTTCGTGTTCAGTGACGGCCGGGTGCTTCAGCTGGTGCCCGAAGGGCGACGGGCCTGGCATGCGGGCGTCTCCTCCTGGGACGGCGAGGCCGACATCAATTCCTGCTCCATCGGCATCGAGATCGCCAATCCGGGCCATCCCGGCGGGCTGCCGCCCTTTCCCGACCAGCAGATCGAGGGCGTCGCGGCGCTCGCCCGGGATATCGTGACCCGCTGGCGCATTCCCGCCACCCGCGTCCTCGCCCATTCGGACGTG
>DASQTM010000414.1:0-3127 GCA_035641875.1 Microvirga sp.
CCCGTCTCCCCATCCGACGCCACGGACCGGATGGTCGCCGCGCGCCAGCGCATCCGGAACGCCTTCGACGCCGTGGGAGCCGATTTCAGCGATCTCCTGATGGATCTCTGCGGCTTCCTCAAAGGCCTGGAACTGATCGAGCGCGAACGGCGCTGGCCTCAGCGCTCCGCCAAGATCGTGGTGAGAATGGCCCTCGCCAGACTGGCGGAGCATTACGGCATCGAATCGACAGCCCGCGGCCCGGCCTCGCGGGGGATCAGGGCATGGCAGGCGGTGGTGATCGAGGGCGGACGGGTTTGAACGGCGAAGTCCCGGATTCTCTTGCGGCCGGGACAAGCCCGCCGATGACCTAGGACGCCGCCAGCGCCATCTGCGCATCGCGGCGGATGCGCTCGACCATGGATCTGACGCCGTTCGACCGTTGCGGCGTCAGATGCTCCTCAAGGCCGAGCTCCTTGAACAGGGCCAGGGCATCTGTCGAAAGGGCCTCGGAGGCGGTCTTGCCGTCATAGAGGGAGATCAGGAGGGCCACCAGCCCGCGCACGATATGCGCGTCGCTGTCGCCGACGAGGTGCAGAACAGGCCTGCCCTGCGAGCGTTCGAGCCCCGTCCGCAGCCAGACCTGGCTTGCGCAGCCCTGCACCTTGTTGGAATCCGTGCGGGCATCCTCCGGCAGCGGCTCCATGAGCCGCCCCAGCTCGATGACATAGCGGTAGCGCTCTTCCCAATCGTCGAGCAGCTCGAAGGTGGAGACGATCTCGTCAATGCTCGGCAGCATGGCCATCCTGCTTCGGTCTGCCGGTCATATAGGGGTCCGGAAGCTGTTTGGCGAGAAAGGCGCGGCGATCAGCTGCGCGGCCTTGCCGCCTCGCCGCGCCAACCAGGCTGGCGGTCACCCGCCTGCAGCGTGTCCTTTGCCTTGGCCTCAGGCCCGGTGAGGCCGGAGGTGGTGAGGATCTTGTCGATCACCGCCTGCTTGGCGCCGTTGGGAAGCGCTTGCCACACGGTTTCCAGATGGCCTGGATTGCTCGCCGCCGGCGGAGCAGTCAGCGCAGCCGCCGGTTCGCCCTTCTTCGGCGTCAGCCATGCGTCAATGGCGGCGACTCCCTCGCCCTGCTGCCGCACCGGCGAGTAATAGAAGATGACTCCGACGATGAGGATGAAACGGATGATCGAGAACATGGGTCGGCTACGGGTTGCCTGATCGAGGAAGGACGTGATCCACCATAACGTGCAGCATCGGTGGCCGTCCGAGAACCTGCGAACAGGATGAACGAATCCTTTCGCTGCGCCCGATTGTCGTGAGCATTGACCAAGCCCATGGAATTGAACGCCAAATCTGTAATCATGATGCAGCGCCCGCCGCAGACGCATTCTCCGTGGGCCCGAAGCGGACCGCTCCCGGACGATGAGCCGCTCTCACCCTTAGGGTTCGCTTAAGCGGCGTCTGCCAAGGTCTCTCGACAGAAAGACTGAGGAGCGGCGGGAGCCGTCGCGCAGGACTTGCAGACAGATCTCACAGGGCCCGGCCGGACTGCGCCATGGACCGACGAATGGCTCGCCGGGCTCATTCATCGCGCCACGGCCGCTTCGCCCGTTGGGCGGATGCGACGGCAGCTTTTCGTCGCAAGCAAGCTGGTGACATCGCTCGTCTCACTCGTGGCCCTGCCCTTGTCTCTGCTGGGCCAGGCTTCTCCCGGGTTTCTCGAACATTGGGCCGTGCTGACGCTTGCGCCCCTTGCGGCTGTCTTCGTCCTGTCGCGCTGGGGATGGCTCGATGCGGCCCAGGGGCTGGTGTCCGCGGCGCTCGCCCTGTTCGTGGCCCATGCGGTCATCGGAAGCGGCGGATCGCCTCTGTCCGCCGCTCTGGCTCTTCTCGCGGTGCCTGTGGAGGCGATGGCGTCCGGCACAAGGCGCGGCGTTGCTTTGTCCTGCCTGCTCGCTCTGCTTGGGCTTTTGCTGTCGTTCATGCTGCAAGGCATGGGCCTGCCGGATCGCAGCCTGTCCTTGGGCGCAATCCTCGCCATCGCCGGAGCCGTCGTGCTGGGACATGTCATGGCGCGGCTCCTGATGGATCGCCATCTCGCCGGCCTCATCGCCACATCCGCCAGGCTGGGCGCGGAGCGGGAAGGTGAAACCTTGCGCGCCATCCACGATCTCGTCACATGGCACGACGCCAATGGCGCCATCCTGCGGTCCAGCGGCGCATCCGCGCGTCTTCTCGGCCTGTCGCCCTCAGCGGTTCAAGGGGACGGACTTTTCGGGCGCATTCATGTGGCTGACCGGCCGGTGTTCTTGAAAGCCGTCAGCGACGGCATCAACGGCGCGGGATCGGCCCGTGCGTGCTTTCGCGTGCGGAGCGGCGAGGACGTTTCGGCTCACGCCATGATCTGGCTCGACATGCGGGTTCATCGCTTGACGCTCGACGGAGACGACCGATGCGCGGCCGTGGCGATCATGCGTGATATTTCCGAGTACAAGCGCATGGAGGAGGAACTCGACTCCATGCGGCGGGAATCCGTGAGCGCAAAGGAGGCCCGCGCCGACCTGCTGGCGATGGTCGGTCAGGAACTGCGCGCGCCGCTGAACGCCATCATCGGCTATTCCGAAATCCTTACGGGGAGGAGTGGCCTAAGCCTTGCTGACCGGGGGCAGAGCTATGCCGAGCTCATCCATCAATCGGGCGAGCACGTGCTTGAGACGGTGAACTCGGCCCCCGATCTCTCATCCATCGGGGCCGGCCGGTACCACCTCGCTTTTGGCGAGTTCGACATGGCCGATCTCGTGCAGGAATGCTGCAGAGAGATAGCCTTGCCTGCGCAGCGGGCCGGCATCGCCCTGAGCCATGCTCTCGCACTCGGATTGCCCCATCTGGTGGCCGACCGCCGCGCTTGCCGCCAGATTCTCCTGAACCTTCTCTCCGAGGTCGTGGAAAGCACGCCGCGGGACGGTCATGTGAGCGTGGATGCCCGCTGTGAAGGCGAGTCAGTGATGCTGAGCGTGCGCGGGACGGGCATGGCCGAATCGGATCTCCCGCGCCTCGGCAGGCCGTTCCATCACGATCCGATACGCAACAGGCGCGAGACAGAAAGCAGCCTCCGCCTTTCCGCAATCCGCGGGCTGGTTG
>DASQTM010000415.1:0-3316 GCA_035641875.1 Microvirga sp.
GGCGCGGTTTCCAGGCGAATGACCTCCGGCCCGCCTGCGCCGTCGAAGCGGATCTGTCGCATCGTGTCGGGAATACTCATGCGCGTTTCCTCGTGGCTCAGGGAAATCCGTTCTGCGGGATGTGGAGCCTAGCAACTTCCCGGTGAGGGGCAACTTGCTTATCCAGGGGCACGGGCTTTCGAGCAGGTTCAAGCGGCCGGTGGGGGAGCGCGGGCATGGGCGTTGCCGATCCTCCGCGCAGAACTCCGTCCAGTCGGCGCCTTGAAGCAGGACGTTCGAGCAACATTATCAGCCACGGCGAGAGAAAGCAGCCCGCGCGGTGCGGTCCCGCTGATCGAAAGGATGCTCATTGCTCCAGCGCACCCGACTTCTGCCGCTCATTCTCCGGCGGATCGCCGCGGCCGGCGCGCTCGCGCTTATCGTCATGGCAGGGTTGATCTGGGCCGGCCTCATCGTCGTTCCCGGTCACCTGAATCCCCTGGCGCCCTTGCGCATTGCCGACGAGGTGGGCCTGCTGACCCGTTTCAAGCTCTCGCGCCTTGAGCGCAATGGTCCTGAATGCCTCGTGGCCCTGGCGAATGCGCCCGTCGTGCACAAGCCCGTGTCGGATCTCGACATGGGCGATGGATGCGGTTTCATCAATGCGGTCGAGGTGACGCGGTCGTCCATCGCCTTCAGCCGCAGCTTCACCGCCACCTGTCCCCTCATGGTGGCCTGGGCCCTGTTCGAGACGCATGTGCTGCATCCCGCAGCCCGCCGGCATCTCGGGCAGGACGTGGCGCGCGTCACGCATCTTGGGACTTATGCCTGCCGCAACATCAACCATCGCGACGCGGGACGGCGGAGCGAGCATGCCTCGGCCAACGCCATTGATGTTTCCGGTTTCGTGCTCGCCGACGGGCAGCAGATCTCCCTGGAGAAGGACTGGGAGGGAAGCGACCCCGGTCGTGTGGCCTTTCTCCGGGCGGTGAGAGACGGCGCCTGCCGGTTCTTCGACGTGGTGCTGAGCCCCGATTACAACGAGGCGCACCGCGATCACTTCCATTTCGACATGGGACGCTACCGCGCCTGCCGCTGAGGCGGCTCTCCTTTTCGGGCTCGGCAGAGGGTCTGGCTTTCCTGCCACATGCGGCAAGAACCGCGCGATCCTGCTGGAGGAATCCGGAGAACGGTCTTGACGGCAGGCTTGCGGCCATGCGACGGCGGCACATGGTCGATTCCGGCCAAGTTGTTTTCGGGGCCACGCTATTCGCCGGGCCATTTCCTCAGACCTAAAGTGACGCCATGAACAAGAACGATCTGATCGAGCACATCGCTCAAGAATATGAACTGACGAAGACCTTCGCGCGGGACCTGGTCGACAACGTGTTCCAGACGATCACCGATACGGTTCAGAAGGGCGAAGAGGTTTCCCTCTTCGGGTTCGGCAAGTTCAAGCTCGTCGAGCGCAAGGCCCGCAAGGGGCGCAACCCCCAGACCGGCGAAGCCATCAAGATCGCCGCTTCCAAGAACGTCAAGTTCGAGCAGGCCCGGGCCATGAAGGCGCTGGTCAACACCAAGCGCCGCGGCCGCAAGTAGATCCATCTCGGACAAACAGACCGGGCGCCCGGCGCCCGGCCCGCGATGGTTCGGCAGGCAGGGAGAGCGAAGCGCTCACTTCATGAGCCCTGCCGCCTTCAGGGCTTTGGCGATTACCGAGCCCACGTCCACGAGCGACGAAGGTTTTCGGTCTTTCCGAGGGCTCCCGCTGCCTGCATCGGCTCGATCCCTCGTCTTGCCGCCTGCCGGCGCGGTATGCGGGGCGGAAAGCTGCGTGTGTTCCTTCGCCGGCGCGACAGGCGCTTTCTCGCGCGCCCTCCTGGGAGCATTTTCCGTCAGGCCCCAGAACTTGGCGATGTGGTAGCTCGAAGAGATGCCGGCTTCGAGCAGGAAGGGCCCCGCGGCCCCATAGGCGTTCTCGGCGCTGCCGGTGGCGAGCGGCGTTCCATGCGCCAGGCCGTCGAGGATGTATTCCTCCATGATGTCCTCGCCCACCGCATTGGTCCAGACACGACGCGGGTGACCATCCACCACCTCCTTGCGGCTCGCCTTCGCGGGCAGGCCGTGCACATTGGTCCATTGCTTGATGATCTCGCCCGCATTCATGGGATGGACGGTGGCGTCCGCGCTGCCGTGCCACACGGAAACCCTCGGCCAGGGCCCCCGATGCGGCGAGGCCTCCCGGACGAAGTCGCCCCATTCACGAGCGGAGCGGGTCCGGCCCTGAAACATGCTCTCGAAAGCCTCGGGCACGCTGGTCGCGGCCCGATGGGGAAGGCCCGCGATGATGGCTCCGGCCGCGAACACCTCCGGGTAGGTGGCGAGCATGGTGGCCGTCATCGCGCCGCCGGCCGAGAGCCCGGTGACGAACACCCGGTCGCGGTCCACGGATTCCCTACGGATCAGGTGCTCGATCATCTGCCGGATGGAATGAGCCTCCCCGTGATCGCGCTGGATGTCGCCGAGCTGGAACCAGTTGAAGCAGCGTTTCGGATTGTTGACGTCCTGCTGCTCGGGGAAAAGCAGGACGAAGCCGTAGAGGTCGGCCAGGGAGGACCAGCCCGCGCCATGATCGTACCCGGCCGCATCCTGGGTGCAGCCATGCAGAACGACCACGAGGGCGGGAGAGCGGGGCACGTTCTGCGGCACATAGGCGAACATGCGCAGATTGCCGGGATTTGCGCCGAAACCGGTCACTTCCGTCAGGCGGCTGGGCGCTTCTGCGGGGGCTTCGAAGGCCGGCAGCGCCGTGGACGAGGCCTTCATCAGCCCTTCCCACTGCCTCCGGTTGCGGGCCATCCGATTGATGATTTTTCCTAAGCCCTTCATGGAGGTGTCCTTGAGGTTGAGAATGGAGCGGGATGACGGGACAACGCCTCATAGGGGCTTTATGTTGCATTGCACAATAACGGCTCTGCGGCGGAGCGTCAGGACTTCGACCCACCTAAGCCAAGGGTGGGACGAGGCCAGCGGCGCCGTCTGCTCTAGGCATCCGGCGCTGCCACGGGCAATTGTCGAGCTTTGCTTACGCTTGCGCCGTTTTCCAGCGGACACTCGATCGCGACCAGCCGCTTGGACGAGTGGATCGGAATTGCCTTGTCCGTCGGCAGAGGTTACTGAACGCCCAAAGGCTGTACTTGCCCCGAATGAGGTCTTCCCGGTGTCGAATGTGACGGTCACGCCGACCGTAATCCCTGACGTTCTCGTGCTGATGCCTCGCCGCTTTGGCGACGAGCGGGGCTGGTTTGCCGAGACCTACAGCACGCGCTCCTTTGCC
>DASQTM010000416.1:0-3135 GCA_035641875.1 Microvirga sp.
ACCACCCGATCACGGCGCGCATCTATACGGACTTGTCCTTCTTCACCGCCGACCCGGCCATCGGGCGGGACGTTTCCCGCATGTTCAACTTCGTGACCGGCTACGCGGAGCCGGCGGAGCTGGAGCGCATGGCGGTCTCACCCCTCAACCTCAAGAAGCGCCTCCTGGAGCACATCCAGGAGGAGATCGCCCACGCCAAGGCCGGCCGGCCCGGCGCGATCTGGTGCAAGTGCAACTCCCTGGTGGACCCCGGCATCATCGACGCCCTCTACGACGCGAGCGCCGCGGGCGTGCAGGTGGATCTCATCGTGCGCGGCATCTGCTGCCTGAGGCCCGGCATCAAGGGCCTGTCGGAGAACATCCGGGTCAAGTCCATCGTTGGGCGCTTCCTGGAGCACACCCGGATCTATGCCTTCGGCAAGGGCAAGGCGCTCCCGAACCCGGACGCCCATGTGTACATCTCGTCCGCCGATCTGATGACCCGCAATCTCGAGCGGCGGGTGGAGGCGCTGCTTCCCATCCTCAACCCCACGGTGCATCAGCAGGTGCTGGACCAGATCATGCTGGCGAACC
Source organism: Microvirga sp. (assembly GCA_035641875.1). Classification (GTDB taxonomy): domain Bacteria; phylum Pseudomonadota; class Alphaproteobacteria; order Rhizobiales; family Beijerinckiaceae; genus Microvirga. Next base: position 574 of record DASQTM010000416.1, read on the forward strand.
TGCTCGACAACGAGCAGAGCTGGACCGTCCTGCCCGACGGCACCAGCCGCCGGGTGGCGCCCGGCAAGGGCGAGGAACCATTCAACGCCCACAAGTATTTCATGACGAACCCGAGTCTGTCCGGCCGTGGAAAATCCCTCAAGACATCAAGTCCGAAGGCGCTCGCAAAGCGCGGGCAGCGCTAGCATGCAGACCTTGGTCAATCGCGAGGCTCAGGGACGGCTCAAGATCGGGCGTCCGGTGGCCATCATCGACATCGGGTCGAACTCGGTCCGCCTCGTGGCCTATGAGGGCATGGCCCGGGCCGTCACGCCCATCTACAACGAGAAGGTTCTCTGCGGCCTCGGACGCCATGTGGCCACCACCGGCCGCCTCGACGACGAGGCCGTCGACCGGGCCTTGAGGGCGCTGGCCCGCTTCAAGGTGCTCTGCGGCACGATGAATGTGTCCGAGGTGCTCGTGCTGGCCACGGCGGCCGCGCGGGACGCTTCCAACGGCCCCGCTTTTCTGGAGGCGGCCGCCCGGGCCTGCGGCTGCCCGATCCGTCTCCTCTCGGGAGCCGAGGAGGCGCATTTCTCGGCGCTCGGGGTGATCGCGGGCTTTCATGAGCCGGACGGCATCGTCGGCGACATGGGCGGCGGCAGCCTCGAACTGGTCGACGTGCACGGCGCGACGGTCGGGGACGGCACCACCATGCCGCTCGGCGGCCTCGCCCTCCAGGACGTGAGCGGCGGCTCCCTCAAGAAGGCGCAGAAGATCGTCCGCGCCGCCCTGGAGCGCGCGCCGGAATATCTCGAAAACTTGCACGGGCGCACCTTCTATGCGGTCGGCGGCACCTGGCGCGCCCTGGCGCGGCTCCACCAGGCGGCGCGGGATTACCCCCTCCATGTGATGCACGGCTACCTCATCAATCCCGAGGACGGGCTCGACTTCCTGCATCTCGTGGAGGAGGCCGACACCAAGACCCTGAAGGACATCGAGAGCGTCTCCGAGGCCCGCCGGCCGCTGCTCGCCTACGGCTCCATCGTGCTGGAGGAGATCATCCGCCTCGGCGAGCCCAAGGAGGTGGCGATCTCGGCCTACGGGGTGCGCGAGGGGCTCCTCTTCGACAGGCTCGATCCGCAGACCCGGGGGCTCGATCCGCTGCTCTCGGCGGCGGGCGATCTCAACCTCCTGCGCTCCCGCTCCCCCCGCCATGGGGAGGAGCTGTGGGAATGGACCGAAGCCTTCATCGGGAAACTGGGGCTGCCGGAAACCGAAACCGAGCGCCGACTGCGCCATGCGGCCTGCCTCCTGGCCGATATCGGCTGGCGGGCCCATCCCGATTACCGGGGGGAGCAGAGCCTCAACCTCATCGCCTATGGGGCCTTCGCCGGGCTCGATCATCCGGGCCGCGCCTATCTCGCCCTGTCGATCTTCTTCCGGCACGAGGGCCTCTCGCCGGACAAGGTGGGCTCCCGCATCAAGGCGCTGGCGGGGCCGAGGCTCATGGAGCGCGCGCGCCTGCTGGCGGCGCTCATGCGCGTCGCCTATCCGGTCTCCGTGGCCATGGAGGGCGTCCTGCCGCAAGCGCCCCTCGTGCCGCGCGGCAACCGGGCGGTCCTGCAGCTGCCCGCCCGGATGGAGCCGCTGGCCAACGAGCGCCTCAACGGCCGCCTCCGCGCCCTCGGCAAGCTCCTCAACATGGAGCCGGTGATCGAGATTCTGCGCTGAAGGCAAGGTCTCGGGGAGGGTCTTGGGCCTTGCGGCGATCGGACCGGTTTGATTTCTGCGGGGATCGGATGCAAGCATGCCGAGAGCACAGTCCAAACACGAACCATGCCGGGAGCGTGGGAGCAGACAATGAGCCTGATCAACCTCTCCGCCGTTCGCGAAGCGCAGCCGTCGAGCGACCCCTATAAGTTTCTGCTGGCGTCGAAATTCCTGAAGGAAGACGCCGTCGACGAACTTCGATGGGATTTTCCCGTCATCGACAAGCCCGGCTATCTCACCGTGGACGAGGTCAAGCTCCACGGCCGCTTCAAGCAGCTGATCGACGAGCTCGAAGGCCCCGAGTTGACCGAGGAGCTGTCGCGCAAGTTCGGGCAGGACCTGCACGCCTATCCCCGCCTGACCACGATCATGAAGCGCTCGCAGCCCAAATACGGCTCAATCCATACGGACGGCCCGTCCAAGGTCATGACCATGCTGGTCTACATGAACGACGAATGGCAGCAGGACGAGGGCGGACGCCTGCGGGTGCTCTACGACGAGAAGAACTACGAGCCCTACAAGCTCGAGGTGCCGCCCACCATGGGCACCATGTTCGCCTTCCTGCGCTCCGACAATTCCTGGCACGGCCACCTGCCGTTCTCCGGCGAGCGCCGCGTGGTCCAGATCGCCTGGGTGAAGAGCCAGGCCGACGTGGACCGCAAGAAGAAGCACAACAAGATGGCCCAGTTTTTCAAGGGCATCTTCGGGCGATAGGCTGCTCCATCGCAACCAGGCACGTTTTTCCTCATGGCCGGGCCCGATCCCGGCCATAATCTTGATGGGGGAGCGCCATGGCGCGCGAGATCGAAA
>DASQTM010000417.1:0-6029 GCA_035641875.1 Microvirga sp.
AGATCATGACGATGCCGCAAGACAAAGACACCACCGGGTCCCTCTCGGGTGGCTGGACGGAGCCGCGCGCAACCGCCGTTCTCGTGCTCCAGGACGGCACGGTTCTGGAGGGCTTCGGCATCGGCGCGACGGGCGAGGCTACCGGCGAGGTCTGCTTCAACACCTCCATGACGGGCTACCAGGAGATCCTGACCGACCCCTCCTATGCCGGGCAGATCATCACCTTCACGTTCCCGCATATCGGCAACGTGGGCACCAACGAGGAGGACATCGAGAGCGTCAACGCCGCCTCGTCGTCCGGCGTGCGCGGCGTGGTGCTCGCCGCCGCCATCACCGAACCGTCCAACTGGCGCGCCTCGCGGGATCTGGACGCCTGGCTCAAGGCCCGCAGCATCGTCGGCCTGACCGGGATCGACACAAGGGCGCTCACCGCGCTGATCCGCGACCGGGGCATGCCGAACGCGGTCATCGCCCATGATCCTGACGGTAGGTTCGATCTCGACGCCCTGAAAGCCAAGGCCGCCGCCCTCCCGGCCATGGACGGCCTGGACCTGGTGCCGCTGGTGACCAGCACCCAGCGCTTCGGCTGGGACGAGACCCCCTGGCACCGGGGCGAAGGCTACGGCCATCAGACCGGCGAGGCCCAGCGCCACGTGGTCGCTATCGATTATGGGGTCAAGCGCAACATCCTGCGCCTCCTGGCCGAGGCGGGCTGCAAGGTCACGGTCGTGCCGGCCACCGCCACCGCCGAGGACGTGCTGGCCCTCAAGCCCGACGGCGTGTTCCTGTCCAACGGTCCCGGCGACCCGGCGGCGACCGGCGAATATGCGGTGCCGGTGATCCGGAAGGTGCTGGAGGAGAAGATCCCCACCTTCGGCATCTGCCTCGGCCACCAGATGCTAGGCCTGGCGGTGGGCGCCAAGACCAAGAAGATGCACCAGGGCCACCATGGGGCGAACCATCCGGTGAAGGACAAGACCACCGGCAAGGTCGAGATCACCTCCATGAACCATGGCTTCGCGGTCGACCCGCAGACCCTGCCGCAGAACGCCCAGGAGACCCACGTCTCCCTGTTCGACGGCTCCAATTGCGGCATTGCGCTCACCGACCGCCCGGCCTTCTCGGTGCAGTACCACCCGGAGGCCTCGCCGGGCCCGCAGGACAGCCATTACCTGTTCGAGCGCTTCGTGAAGCTCATGGACGAGGAGAAGGCGAAGCGCAGGGGCTAGCCGGTCTGCGTTACGGAGACTCCTGGCAAGCGTCCCCTCGAGCGGGTCGCTGAGGCCGGTCCGATCCGCGACAAACCGGGAGGTTGCCCTCGCCCCCCAAATCACGGTAACCGGTCATTAACAATAAAAAATGAATGATCAGGTCTTTGATTTGGGGCTTCTCCGATGGATTTCGACACCGACTCCGGCGAATTCAGCCGCCTGCACAACCTCTTCACGTTCCATCTCGGCATTGCGGTCTCGCTGGCGTGGCTGACCTCCCTTTACGCGGCCTTCTATGCTCCCTGGGTGCGCAACATCCGCCCGCTGATCGACCCTTCCAATGTGGGTCAGGTCGAAAGCACCTGGTCGTATCTCTTCATCTTTCCCGTGGTGCTGACCGCCGCCTGGCTGATCTCCATCTACGGACAGAACGCGCTCAGCCAATTCCGCGTCCTGAAGAACCAGGTGATCGAGTTCGGCATCGCCGCCGCCGTGGCCTTCGTGCTGTTCTACCTGTCCATCGACCGGGCCGTCGCGGCCATGCTGCTCGGGGTCTAGCCCGGATCTTTTCGAAGCGGCTCAGCTCGATCTTTCCCCGAGACCGTGCGTTCCCCCTGGACCGAACAGGGAGAACAGCATGGCTCAGGCTAAAGGATATGGCGAACGGCATGCCTACAACGCGCCGCTCGGCACGGAGACTTACGTCTTCCGGAGCAACGGGATCGTTCCCAACAACACCCTGCCGCTGATCGTGCGCCGGGGCGCCATTCCGCCCTCGGCCGACGATCCCACGAAGGCCTTCAAGGCCACTTTCGCCAAGAACGGCTGGACCAATGCCTGGCTCGGCGGCATCGAGGATTATCATCACTACCATCCCAACACCCATGAGGTGCTGGGCGTCGCCTCGGGCTCGGGCCAAGTGCGCTTCGGCGGCGAGGACGGCGAGCTCGTGGCCGTGACGGCGGGCGACGTGGTGATCGTTCCCGCAGGCGTCGCCCATGCGCTCATCAACAGCAGCGACGACTTCGCCGTGGTGGGCGCCTATCCGGACGGCCGCGATTACGAGATGGTCCCGGACGATCCCAAGGCCCTGCCCTCCTCGCAGAAGCGCATCGCCCAGGTGCCCGTGCCGGGCATGGACCCGGTGGACGGCGCGGACGGGCCGCTGACGAAGCTGTGGTCCTAAGAATGGTGACGGGAGCCTGACGTTAAGCTAGGAGTGGTCTCGTCATGAACTGGCGAGATTACTGGAACCAGGACACGCCGATCTATACGGGCGAGCGCCACAAGCTCCTGCATTATCGGCTGGTCGCAAACGACATCATCGGCCTCATCCCCTCAGGGGATGCGGCTGTGCTCGACTATGGCTGCGGCGAGGCCCTGTTCGCGGATCGGGTGGCGGCGAAATGCGCAAGGCTCTACCTGAGTGACGCCGCGCCCCTGGTGCGGGATCGGCTGAAGGAGCGCTTCGGCGCCAACAAGCGCATCGCGGTTCTGTCGCCCGACGACGTCGCAAACCTCGATGACGCCTCCCTCGACCTCATCGTGGTGAACTCGCTCCTGCAATATCTCTCCCTCGACGAGCTGCGCGCGTTGCTGAAGCTCTCGCAGGCGAAGCTTAAAGGCAGCGGCCGGCTGGTGCTGGCCGACGTGATCCCGCCCGATGTGAGCCCCGTCACGGACGCCAGGGCGCTCCTGTCGTTTGCCTGGAGGGGCGGCTTCCTGAGATCGGCGGTTCTCGGCCTTGCCCGCACGGCCTTCTCTGAATACCGCAAGATCCGCGAGGAGATCGGCCTGTCGCAGTACAGCGAGGAGGAGATGATCGAGATCCTCGACGAAGCGGGCTTCTCCACGGAGCGCGCGCCGCGCAATCTCGGCCACAACCCCGCCCGGATGACCTTTATCGCACGGCCGGCTTAAGCCCGCCCTGCCAGGGCGGCGCTGCGCGAGCGCCGCTCGCTCGCCAGCGACAGGCCGAGAACAGCAAGGCCGCAGACCGCAAGCGCCGCTCCGACCCACCCGGTTGCGGCAAAGCCGTAGCCCGCCGCAATCGCCAAGCCGCCGAGCCAGGCGCCCAGGGCATTGGCGATGTTGAAGGCCGAGTGGTTCAGGGCCGCCGCCAGGGTCTGAGCGTCGGCGGCCACATCCATCAGGCGCGTCTGCAGGGCAGGTCCGATGGCGACGGTGCAGCCCACGAGGAAGACGCAGATCGAGAGCAGGATGGGATTTTCCGCGGTGAGCCAGAGCGCCGTCATCACCACGATGCTGCCCACCAGGGTGCCGGCGATGGTCCCCATGAGGTTCTTGTCGGCGAACCATGCCCCGACGAGATTGCCGAGGATCATCCCGGAGCCGAACAGGGCCATCATCACGGGAACGGCGCTTTCCGGCATGTGGGCGACCTGCGTCGCGGTCGAGGCGATGTAGGAGAAGACGGAGAACAGGCCGCCGAAGCCCACTGCGCCGATGCCGAGCGTGAACCAGACCTGCTTGCGCCTGAAGGCCCCGAGTTCGCGCAAGGGGCTTGCCCCCTCCTCGACTCGGTCCTTCGGCAGGAACAGCCAGATCAGGGCCACCGTGAGCGCTCCCATGACGCCCACCGCCGCAAAGGCGATCCGCCAGCTCATGGCCTGGCCGAACCAGGTTGCGACCGGCGTGCCCACGAGCGTCGCGACCGTGAGGCCCAGCATGACGCGGGCGACGGCCTGGGTTCGCTTGCTGGGCTCGACCAGGGAGGCTGCGACCAGGGCCGCCACTCCGAAATAGGCCCCGTGCGGCAGTCCGGTGAGAAAGCGCAGGACGACGAACGATTCGAAGCTTGGCGCAACGGCGCTGACGGCGTTGCCGAGGGCGAAAACCGCCATGAGAAGCAACAGAAGCGTCCGACGGGCGAGTTTGGCCGCAAGCACCGCGATGACGGGAGCGCCGACGACCACGCCGAGGGCATAGGCGCTGATGGCATGCCCGGCCTCAGGGGTCGTCACGCGGAACTCGTCGGCGAGGTTGGGCAGCAGGCCCATGATGGCGAATTCGCCTGTCCCGATCCCGAAGCTGCCGACCGCAAGCGCCAGCTCGATCAGGGCGACGGCGAGGCGCGAGCGCGGAACGGCAGGCTGCCTGCCCACCATCGCGGCATCGGCCTCTGACATCGTAAGATCGGACATGAAGCCCCCGGAATGGTTGGCGCAGTAACTTTTTGAGGGGCATGGAGACCCAAGCCCAGGATGATCGGCAGACCTGCGGGACAGGTCCGACCTCAATCCGGTGGTATATTGCACTGCAAAAGATTCTGGGGACCCAGGGTGAACGCAAGCCAGGCCTGCATAAAGCGCCTGGACCCCTCGGGCCACCGAGGCTGAGAACCCGCCTTAAGCGAAGGTCCACGCCTTGTGGGCCAGGAAGCTCCACAGCATGACGATCCCCGTGGTCACCAGCTGGGCGGGCAGGTAGGGCGCGCCGAGCCAGACCGTGAAGGCGTGCATGAACAGCCAGGTCAGCAGGAAGCCGACGAGGGCCACCAAGGCGAAGCGCCAGGTAGCCTCCCGGTGGGGGCGGCTGCTCGTGTAGGTGTGGCGGCGGTTGAGCGCATAGGAGACGAGCCCCCCGGCGACGTAGCCGGCGAGCGTCGCCGGGACCGGATGGAAGCCTCCTCCTTCGACCAAGGCGATGAGGAGACCATAATGGGCCACAGCGGCTGCCAGGCCCACGCCGAAGAAGGCGGTGAACTGACGTATCAGGGGTGCTATGGGACGGATAACGGACACGGCCCCTCGTTAGACCCTGGAGCGGGCTCCGTCACCCTATCCCTGAAGCATCCCGGCGATTTTCCTGGTCATGAACCGGGGAAAGAACTTCGCCCCCAGGGTTCCCACCCGATTGGCGGCCCCGGTCACCACGATGGCCCGGCGGGCCTCGTAGCCGTCGACGCCGATGCGCGCCACATCGGCCGCCGTCATCGCGCCCCTAGCGAAGAGCTTCGACTTTTCGAGGTCGGCGGTGGCCGCGAACTCGCTCGTGGTCGGGCCGGGGCACAGGGCCGTCACCGTCACGCCGTGGGGTTTCGCCTCCTCGTGCAGCGCCTCGGACAGGGACAGGACGAACGCCTTGGTGGCGTAATAGACCGCCATGGAGGGGCCGGCCTGGAATGCCGCCGTCGAAGCCACGTTGAGGATGCCTCCGCGCCTGCGCTCGATCATGCCGGGCAGCATCAGGCGGGAGAGCGCGGTGAGCGCCGTGACGTTGAGGTCGATCATGGCGATCTGCCGTTCGGAAGGCAGGGTGGCGAAGCCTCCCCTGAGGCCGAAGCCGGCGTTGTTCACAAGGGTGTGGACGGCGACCCCTGCGTCCCGGAGCATCTCGGCCAGATCCCCGGGCGCCTCCCTGTCCTCGAGATCGAGAGCCACGATCTCAACCTCGATTCCATGCGCTCCCCGCAACTCCTCCGCCATGGCCTCCAGCCTTTCGTGCCGCCGGGCCGTCAGGACGAGGGGATATCCGCGGGCGGCGAAAACCCGAGCCAGCTCCGCCCCGATGCCGCTCGAGGCTCCGGTGATGACAGTCCAGCGCGGCTCCTCGGCCATGGCTTCTCCTTGGGCTTCGATCCTGCCCTTTGCCGTCAGATCATGCCGCAGGGGCATTGTCCCGCGAAATCATGCCTCAGGCCTTTGAATTTGCTCAACGTCCGTGTAAGAGCCTCTCTCAACCTTCAATCCGATCACAGACCGGCTGCGCTTGAAGCGCCGCATCTTGCGGCCGCGCGGCTGGACACGCCTGGGTGGCCCAATGCCGAAGCGGACAGACATCTCCTCCATTCTCATC
>DASQTM010000418.1:0-4804 GCA_035641875.1 Microvirga sp.
CCATCAAGGGGCTCGTCATCGCAGCCCTCGTGCTGGGCTATCCGGCCTTCATGGCCGCCAAGGCCGTCACCCTGCCGGCCATCAACGACGTCTCCACGGACACGGACGACCCGCCGCTCTTCTCGCGCTCCCGCGCCGCGCTCGACGCCCGCTCCGGCCGGGTGCCCCCCGATGTCCCGCCCGAGGCGCGGGAGATGCAGCGGGCGGCCTATGTGCAGATCGCCCCGCTCACCCTCGACATCGGGCCCGCGGAAGCCTTCGCTCTGGTTCAGAAGGCGGCCGCCAATCTCGGCTGGCGGGTGATCGAGGCGGTGCCGCCCGGCGGGCGCATCGGCGTCGGGCGTCTGGAGGCCGTCGACCGCACCTTCCTGCTGAGGCTGCCCGACGACATCACCGTGCGCGTGCGCCCGCGCGCCGACGGAACGCGCATCGATATTCGCTCCGCATCCCGCTTCGGCTCGCACGACCTCGGCGCGAACGCCGCCCGTATCCGCCAATTCCTCGAGGAGACCTCGGGTCTGGCGCTGGCCCTGAACTGATCGGCCCCTCAGGTCAGGCGGTATTCGCCATTCAGCGCCGGGCCCCCGTCGGTCGCCACCTGTCCCCGGGCGACGAGATCCTCCAGATGGGCGAAGACCGAGAGGCCCGCCGCCCCGACGAGGGCCGGCTTGAGGCCTTGATAAATGGCCATCACAATCTCCGGGATGGTCCTGTCGCCCGCAGCCAGCCGGTTGAGGATGGATGCCTCCCTCTGCCGGCGGTGATGGATGAGCGCCCGCACGAAGCGCTGGGGTTCCGTGACAGGGCCGCCATGGCCGGGCCAGTAGACGGTCTCGTCCCGGCCTTTCAGCTTGTCGAGGGAGGCCATGAACTCGCTCATGGAGCCGTCGGGGGGCGCCACCACGGTGGTGGACCAGGCCATCACGTGATCGCCGGAGAAGAGGGCCTTTTCGTCGAGAAGCGAAAAGGCCAGGTGATTCGCCATGTGTCCGGGGGTGGCCAGGGCCGCCAGGGTCCAGCCGTCCCCCTCGATCGCGTCGCCGTCGCCGAGCTCCCGGTCGGGGGCATAGTCCTTGTCGGAGCTCGCCTCCAGGAGGTTGACCTCGCCCGTGAAGAGGGGGCGGGCGCTGCGATGAGGGCCGCAGCCGACGATGGCCGCGCCTGTCGCCGCCTTGATGGCCGCCGCGGCAGGCGAGTGATCCCGGTGGGTATGGGTGACGAGGACGTGCGTCACCGTCTCGTTCCGCACCTCGCCGAGAAGGGCCTCCACATGGCCGGGCAGGTCCGGGCCGGGATCGATGATGGCGACCTTTCCGGCGCCGACGATGTAGCTGCACGTGCCGGTGAAGGTGATGGGACCGGGATTGCTGGCGATGATTCGGCGGACGAGGGGGCTCACGCGAACGCATTCCCCCGCCTGCGCCGGGGAGCGGATGTCGAAGCTGAGATCGTCTGCCATGCAGGGAGCCCTGGAAAGTTGCCGGTCCGGCCTATCGGGAGCGACTCAGCGGCTTGAGACGCCGGCCAGACCCACCTATAAGGCGTCATGAGCCGCCTGCGAAAGGCGGAACGATCTGGAGATCCATTTCATGTCGACCGGCGCCTCTTCGCTCGCTACCCCATCGACTCTCGTCGGCCTCCTCTGGCCGTCCCGGGATGACGCCCGCTTCGCCGCCCTTCGCGCCATCGTCCTAATGATCGCCGGCACGGCGCTTCTCACGATCTCCGCCAAGGTCCAGGTGCCGCTGCCCTACGTTCCGATGACGCTGCAAACGCTGGTCGTGCTCATGATCGGCGCGTCCTACGGCTGGCGCCTCGGCGGCGCGACGGTTGCGCTCTACCTCGCCGAGGGGGCAATGGGCCTTCCGGTCTTCGCCAACACGCCGCCCCTGCCGGCCGGGATCGGCTACTTCATGGGCCCCACCGGCGGCTTCCTGTTCGGCTTCCTGGCGGCGGCCGTCGCCACGGGCTACATGGCCGAGCGCGGCTGGGATCGTTCGCTCCCTCGCGTCATCGTCATGATGACCGTCGGCCACGCCCTGATCTTCGCCTTCGGCCTGGCTCAGCTCTCCCTGGCGATGCCCTTCGCCAAGGCGTGGATTGTCGGCGCCGCGCCCTTCATCGCCGCAACCGCCGTCAAGACGGCCCTGGCCGCGGCGCTGATGCAGGCGGCCTGGTCGGCCACGCGGCGGGGCGAGAGCCGCTAACAGGCTTTTCACCGCAAAGGAATCATGGAAGCCGCCACTGAGGGCGGCTTTCTTTTTAGGCTCGGGCTGGGGAAGAGCCCTTCAGCCGGCCGAATGCACCGGTCTCAGGCTCGGCTTCGACTTGGCGAGGCCGTGGCGGAAGGTGAGGTCGACCCACTCCTCGTCCCCGCTGCCTTCGACGGTGTGATAGCCCATCTGCTTGGCGATGGCTTCGATCTGCCCGAGATTTCCGCGGGAGATCCAGCGCGAGAATTCCCGCATCCCCTGATCCATGAGAACGGCCACCATGCCGATCTCGACGCCCTGATCGAAGTCTTCGCTGCGGGCTGGAAAACGCAGCCGCAAGCCATCATCGAGATGGATGTGTCGCATGTGGGTAGGCCCCCTAAACGCCTTTATCGGCACCTTTTCCCTCACCTTAGCGATGTTTTGCCCTCTGGGAAAGCGGCATGGCGGCGCAGCGCGGCTGCATTTGGGGGTAGTGGCGCGAGGGGCCGCTCGCGCCGAGGCGCTTGTGCGCCTGAAGCGGGTCACATCCTGCGGCGATGGCGAAGGGTGTTGTCGAGGCTCCAGGCGTCGCCGCCCGCCGCCCATGAGACCCGAGAGCACGAAAGCCACGGGACGGACGAACAATCCACGCACCAGAAGAGCTCCGCCGACGAGTTCGAGCACACCGGCAACTCACGGCAGGCTGAAGGCGGCAGGACCGGCGCCGGGAGAGACCGGAAAGCCGAGCAGCTTCTGCGTGCCGTGCGCCATGAAGATGAGGGCGGCAACGATGCGCAGAACGCCGAGAAGGGGTGGCGCCCACACGGTTTCAAGGGAAGCAGTGTTCATCGATGTATCTCCACGCGATGTGCGGCGGTTCGTCCGCGCCGAGCCGGCCGATGGGAGACGCAGCCGTTAAAGATCTTGCGTCCGCATGGCTAGATGAAGAGCCATCATTCGGTAACGAGTTGCTTACCACGTTCGCAATAGGGTTTGATCCAAAGGTAAGGTCAGGCGTTTCTCTCATGCCAACCGAATGGAGGCTGCCATGACGATCCTCGACCCTAGAACCGGACAACTCGTGACGATCGACCTCTCGCTCAGGCCCCGCGGTTAGTCGCGCCAGCCACGCGCCGCGCTAGAGCGCAGCGCTTTGGGCCGATCGACCGCGATCCAACTGCCCGCCCCCTCCGGCTTTCCCGCTTCCCGTTTCCTTCGGCCGAGCTGAAACGCTGTCCTAATCCGGCCAAGCTCGCAGCCTCCTGATTCCTACCCCTTATTAGCCCTCCAGAACGGTGCCCCAGGTGCTGAATCGCACCGCTTTTCCATAGGTTTGGGCGTTCTATGGGATGGTCAGGAACCCTTGCTCCCTGAAGGCATTCCCATACAGGAATGGGTTCGGATGAGCGTCAAAGCTCAAGGCGTTATCGGCCAGGGCCGAGCCCCGTGATTTTTGGCGTACGACCTTGCAGAACGCGGTCGGTTTAGGAGAGTCGGATGGCTCTGACAGGACGTTTCAACTTCCGTAAGACTTTGATGGGGCGCATCGTGCTGCAGCTCGAGGAGGAGGTCAGAACCTTCTCCAGCCATTTGACCGGCAAGAACAAGCTGCGCCGCCGCTGGCGCGACGCGACCATGATGGATCTGGCCGCTCCGGAGCTGCGCTCCCTGGTCGACCTACGCTTCCGCCCCCGCTACATGCCTCAGGGCCATGAGCCGGCCCAGGACTGGCCCAAGGGAACCCGGCAGCTCGAAGCCATTCCAGCACCGACGGTTCACTACGAAACCTACCAGGAAGACGGGCGCTTCTCGACGCACTGAACAGGCGTGAGGGGAGTCTGATCCGAAGCGAACGAGCCAGGGCTGCGGGGGCAGGCTTATGTCTGCGCGTCGGGAGACGACTAGGGCATGGAACGAAGAAGAATGGTCGGAGTGGCAGGATTTGAACCTGCGACCCCCACGTCCCGAACGTGGTGCGCTACCAGACTGCGCTACACTCCGACACCGAGAAATCATCGGGAGGCCGGTTTATAACGGCGAGGGGGAATCGCCGCAAGGGGAGAAATCGAGCTATCCTTGAGAATATCCTCAATGGTGCGAAACCGGTTGCCAGCATCGCCGGTGCCGATTATGTACACGCCACCATTGGGGCGTCGCCAAGCGGTAAGGCAGCGGTTTTTGGTACCGCCATTCCCAGGTTCGAATCCTGGCGCCCCAGCCAAGTTCTCGAAACCTGTCGAAATCCGTGACATTTCACGTCGGCTGCCGACTGGCGTAATCGGCCCGCGCGGTCTATCGAAGGCCCACTCCATGATCCATGAGAGGGGGCAAACTTGAAAGGCATCATCCTGGCGGGCGGAAGCGGGACGCGGCTTCACCCCATGACCTACGCCACGTCCAAGCAGCTTCTGCCGATCTATGACAAGCCGATGATCTACTACCCGCTCACCTCGCTGATGCTGGCAGGGATCCGGGACATCCTGATCATCACCACGCCAGAGGATCAGGCGGCGTTCAAGCGGGTTCTCGGCACTGGCTGGCAATGGGGCGTGCGGCTGGAGTACGCGGTTCAGCCTAGCCCCGATGGATTGGCCCAAGCCTTTCTCATC
>DASQTM010000419.1:0-6072 GCA_035641875.1 Microvirga sp.
ACTACGCTCTTTCAGTCGAGAAGGAGGCTATCAAAGGCGGTGGGTACCGGATGTGGACGGACGAGATGTGGGATCGAATGGTGGAAGCCTACCCCCTCGGCACCAAGCAGCGACTAACCTTTGACCTCGCAGGCTACACCGGCCAGCGGCGCGGTGATGTCTACGTTCTGGGCTGGGACCAGTTCATCCCGCCCGATGAGGGCCTCCCCTACGGCTCGCTTCGGGTTGAGCAGGAGAAGGGTGACAATGGCGATCCCTATGTCGCTCATATTCCGATCCTCGATGAGCTTCATGAGAGCCTCGAAGCTGCACGGGCAGCGGGCATTCTGGGATCAAAATTCTTCATCCGGCTTGACCACAAGGACCACCCCTACGTGAAGGAGAGCTTCGGGAACACAGTCCGCAAGTGGCTCAATCAGGCGGGCATTCCGAACGGGTACAGCTTGCATGGTCTGCGGAAGCTCTGCGTGTGCCGCCTGATCGAGCGTGGCTGTGACCCTCACGAGGTGATGGCGTTGACGGGGCACCAGACACTGAAGGAGATCGACCGCTACGCCAAAGCCTATTTTCGCGAGAAGAAGAAGGCGAGTGTTTACGAGAAGTGGCGAACTGGTGCTGCGAGGGCAGCAGCCAAAGCAGAGGCCACCCAAGCAGCTTAACCAAGTCACATCCTCACATCAATTCAAGCCGCCTTTGGGCGGCTTTTTTCATGAGCGCTGGCGAACACTCAGTGAACCTAAAGGATTAAAATAAGAGAACGGAAAGGGACAGTTTTTAAGCACCTAAACTTAAGCACCCTGCCCTGCCGGGCCTTCAAGTGATGCTAAGTGCTTGTAAATCAACAACCATCTTGGAGAGATGGTGCCCAGGAGAGGACTCGAACCTCCACGGTGTTACCCGCTGCTACCTGAAAGCAGTGCGTCTACCAATTCCGCCACCTGGGCCTGCCTTGTCGGCAGGGTTCGTTTAAGGTGCTTCAGGCGGCGCGTCAATCGTTGAAAGCGATCCCGATGCGCTTTCTTGTCCCGGCTCCCCTTCACAGGGGGGCGGCGTTTGACTAGAGACGTGTCGCATTCACACCCAAGCTCTACCCCAGGGGCTGTGGGACAGGAGGCTTTTCATGATTGGCGCCCTTCGCACGCCCGAGCAGCAAACCGTCACCGTCTTCGGGGGATCGGGCTTTCTCGGCCGTTATGTGGTGAGCCTGCTGGCCAAGCGCGGCTACCGGGTGCTCGTCGCCACCCGCAATCCGAATTCCACCTATTTCCTGCCCATGGGCAAGGTGGGGCAGGTCCATGCGATCCAGGCCAACCTGCGCTATCCGGCCTCCGTCGCCCAAGCCGTGGCGAGGGCGGATCATGTGGTCAATCTCGTGGGCATCCTGCAGGAAAACAGCCGCCAGACCTTCGACGCCATCCAGGCGAAGGCCCCGGCCCTGATCGCCCAAGCCGCCCAGAAGGCCGTGTCGATCGTCCATGTTTCGGCCATTGGGGCGGACCCGAATTCCGAATCGGCCTATGGCCGCTCCAAGGCCGAGGGCGAGGCCGCCCTGCTGAACGTTCGGCCCGATGCGGTGGTGCTGCGCCCCTCGCTCCTGTTCGGGCCGGGGGACAGTTCCTTCACCCGCTTCGCGTCGCTGGCCCGCATGCTGCCCGTGCTGCCGCTTGCCGGAGCCGAAACCCGCTTCCAGCCGGTCTATGCGGGCGATGTGGCGCAAGCCATCGTCCGGGCGGTGGACGGCGCCGTGCCGGGCGGCCGGATCTATGAGCTCGGCGGCCCCGAGATCCGCACCCTGCGCCAGCTGATGGAATACGTTCTCGCCGTCACCGAGCGCAGGGCGGCGATCGTGCCCGTGCCGAAGGGTCTGGCCCGGATGCAGGGCACCATGCTCGGCGTGCTCGACAAGCTGACGCTGGGCCTCCTGCCGGACGAGATCGCAATGACCCACGACCAGGCGGTGATGCTGGAGACGGACAACGTGGTGTCGGAGAGCGCCATCCGCGAGGGCCGCACCTTCGAGGGCATCGGCATCGCGCCCACCACCGTGGAGGCGATCGCGCCAAGCTATCTCGTGCGCTTCCGCAAGAGCGGCCAGTTCGACCTCAAGCGCCAGGCGGCCCCCAGCAGCACGCCTGACCTGCTCGCCCCGGAATCCAGGGGAGCCGGATCCGGCTTCCACCCCGAGCGGGCCGCCGGCCCGGCGGTGGGCCAGTCCTCGAGCCATTGAAGCGGGTTGCGCCTTGGGCGCAACCTCAGAGCTTCTCGATCGACGCCTGCTCGCGCTGCAGCGGCACCTGCTTCGCCGAGCCCTGCGTGAGGCGCTTGTGCAGGTGGACCATCATGGCCGCGCCGAAGATCGGGGTGATGAGGTTCAGCACCGGCACCAGGACGAGCCCGGCCAGAACCGCCCCTGCGGCGAGCACCGTGCCCCGGTGCTCCATGCGCAGGCGCGCCACGTCCTCGGCCGGCCAGAAGCGCCCCGCCGCCAGTTCGAAATATTCGCGCCCGAGCAGATAGGCATTGGCCACGAAGAACGCCCCGATATTGATGCCCGGAATGAAGAACAGCAGCAGGGCGACCAGATTGACCAGCAGCGACAGGCCCGCAAAGCGCAACCCGTAGAGGATGGCCTTGCCGAAGGGCAGGGCCGCGCCCGGCCGGTCGGCGGGATAATCCTGGCGCTCCACCACCTCGGCCACGTCGTCGAGGAAATAACCGGCCACGATGGCCGTGACCGCGGGCAGAAGATAGACCATCGCGATGAGGAGGCCCGCCCCCGCCAGGAAGAAGGCTAAGCCTTCGATGATCGGGTAATCGGCGCTCAGGGCCTGGTTCGTCAGGAAGTAGTCGAACAGACGCGTCAGCCCCATCCACACGAGAGCGAGCAGCGCCACCGTGAGCCCGATCGATTTCCACAGGATGCCCCGGAGGGCGGGCGAGAAGACCTCGCGGGCCGCCGCGAAAACCGCCTGGAACAGCATCTGTCGTCGATCTCCTCTTGCGGCATCCCCGGTGGGACGCGCGGACTTTACTTATGAACGAACCCCTTGCAAGACGAGGGGGCCGAGAGAGCTGTGCAGCCGGAGGGTAAACCCTTGCCTAACATGAGTGCCGCCGCGACCCTTGACGTGGCGATCGTGGGCGCCGGCAGCGCCGGGATCGGCGCGGCGCGGCGCCTCATGGCGGCAGGTCTGACCGTGACGGTGCTGGAGGCGCGGGACCGGGTGGGCGGACGGGCCGTGACGGCGCCGTTCCGGGGTCACCCCCTCGATCTCGGGGCGCATTGGCTTCATGCGGGGCCGATCAATCCCCTGGTGGCCCTGGGCTTCGCCCGGCAGGAGCCCCTGCGCCGGGCGCCGGTGGACGGGCATTTCTTCGTCAGGGGCAGGCCGGGCACCCGGGCGCAGCGGGCCGCCCTCGACCGGGCCTTCGACAGGGCCGACCGGGCGATGACCCAAGCCGCGAAGGCCCGGGAGGACCAGGCGGCGGCCAAGGCCCTGCCGCCCATGGGCCCCTGGGGGCGCCGGGTCGCGGCCATCCACGGCCTCGTCTCGGGCCGGCCTCTCGAGGAGGTGAGCCTGCACGATTTTCCGAGCATGGAATATTCCGACAACCTGTTCATCGCCGGCGGCCTCGGCGCCTATGTGGCGCGGCTCGCGCGCCGCCTGCCGATTCGCCTCGGCGCGGCCGTTCAGCGCATCGACTGGTCGGGACGGGAGGTGACGGTGGAGAGCTCCGCCGGAACCCTGCGGGCAAGGGCCGCCATCGTCACCGCGCCCATGGCCGTGCTGCAAGGGGAGGGGATCCGCTTCGCGCCCGCCCTGCCGGACCCGTTCCGAGATGCAATCCAGGGCTTCACCCGAGGGGTCTACGAGCACGTGATCCTGCACTGGCCGGATTCGCCCTTTCAGGGCGCGGACAGGCTCGCAAGCCTCACCGGCGCCCGTCTCGCGCCGCCGGGGCTTCTCACCTGCATCGACGGCACGCCGTTTCATTTCTTCGAGCTCGACCAGTCCACGGCCGCCTCCTTCGACAGGCGCGACCTTCATGCCCCGGCGCGCTTCGCCCGGGCGGTCCTGGCGGAGCAGTTCGGGCGCCGGGCGATCAGGAACCTGCGGGTCATGCACGCGACCGCGTGGCGGCGCGATCCGTGGTCGCGCGCCTCCTGGGCGGTGGTGCCGCCGGGGCTCTATGCGGTGCGCGATACCCTGAAGGCTCCGGTGGCGGAGCGGATCTGGTTTGCGGGCGAGGCCCTCTCGCGGGCCCAGTGGGGCACGGCGGGCGGCGCCTGGGAGGAGGGCGAACGGGCGGCCGAGGAGATCATTCGGCGGCTCGGATCCGCGGCCTGAGGCTCAGGAGGAGGCCGTCTCCAGCCTGCTGCGCACCCATGCCACGGCCTCGTCGAGGGCGGCGAAGACCGGCGGCGTGACGCTCGTGACGTCGCCGCAGGGTCCGAACCCCGCCTCCAGATACCAGCCTTCGGCCTGGCCCTGGCCTCCTGCGGTCTCTTCCGCGGTCACCCGGGCGAACACCGCCACCAGGCTGCCGCCGGCCAGGACGAGCCGCCCTTCGTGGCTGCCGCCATCGATCATGACGGGCATGGGCTGCAACGTGATGTCAGGCATGGTTCGAGGCTCGTCCTACCGGTTTTCTTTCTGAATGTTGAGATAGGTGGACGTGAATTCGCCCACCGCCTTGAGGCGCTCCCAGTCCAGAACGGTCAAGGCGTCGCCCTGCCAGCGGATGAGGCCTTCCTTGCGCAGTTCCTGCAGAACCCGGTTCACGTGAACGGTCGAAAGACCCAGCGTGTCGCCGAGCTCCGCCTGGGTGAGGGGGATCTGAATCGTATCGCCGTCGGTGCGCCCGACGATCTGGAGGCGGAGAAACAGCTCGCAGACGAAATGGGCCATGTGGGCCGTGGCCGAGAGGCGGCCCATGACGGTCAGCCACTCCCGGTGGATCGCCCCGTCGATGAGCGTGTTGAGCCAGAGCAGACGGGTGAGATGGGGATATTCGTCCGTGATCTTCTCGAGGGTGGCGTGCGGAACGGCGGCGATGCGGCAGGGCGTGAGCGCCAGGACGCCGTGATCCATGGTCTTGAGCAGGAAGCTGTGCAGGTCCACGAAGTCGCCGGGCACGTGCACGGCCGTGATCTGGCGCCGCCCGTTGGAGAAGATCTTGTAGCGGGCGGCAAAGCCGTCCAGGAGCAGGCTGCTCTCCGACGGACGTTCGCCCTCCCGCGCGATGTCCTCATCGGCCGCAACCACTCGAACGCGCGAGATCGCGCCTTCGAGAACCCGCTTCTCGTCGGCGGAGAGCCGGTCGCGCTGTTCGAGCTTGAGAATGAGAGGATTGGACATACAGGATTTTCGAATTGGTACGAAAAGCCGTTCTGGCTGTTCCCTGAATGGTCCCGCACTTACATATGTTTACCTGAAAGGTAGTTTTCACCCCTGCGCGCTTCTTGACCGGGCCCTTGCCTAGGGGGACGGGTCGGCAGGCTTTTTCAGCAAGGTCCGGATGATGCTTGTGGGCGCCTGCTCCGTATAGGGCTTGGCGATGAAGACGGCTCTCTCGGGCAGGTTGTCCTGATCGGGCCGCAGATGGCCCGACGTGATGACGAGGCAGATATCGGGCCGGTGGTTGTGAACCAGCCATGCGAGGTCGAGACCGTTCATGGGCCCCGGCATCTGAACGTCGGTGAAGAGCACGTGAATGTCCGGGCGGCGGTCAAGGGCCTCCTTGGCGGCCCTTGCATCGGACGCTTCGATCACCTCGAAGCCTGCATGCTCCAGAACGTCGGCCGCATCCATCCGCACGAGCGGCTCATCCTCCACAAGGAGCACGACGGGCCGGAGGGGATTGGCATGGCTTCTCATGGAGACCGGCCCGCTCAAGAAAGGAAGATCGACAAAGCTGCGTGGTCGGCCCACCGGACGTCAGGAGCTAACATATGTTAGTTCAACGTCGGGACGAGCAATCGAGTTCGGAAGAATCTGCAAGCGCTGAGCGGAATTTCAAGCAGGCCCCGTCGGGATCCTGTCCCGATTGGTTGGGATCCTGTCCCGATCG
>DASQTM010000420.1:0-3557 GCA_035641875.1 Microvirga sp.
GCCGAGGACGGATCGACTCTCGCAGTCTACCCGGCGTCGATCGGCAGCAAGGACAAGCCTGCCCCGACCGGGACCTATACCGTGCGCGTCGTCGTGCGCAACCCGGACTACACCTACAACCCGGATTACGCCTTCAAGGGCGTGAAGGCCAAGGAGAAGTTCCAGATCAGGCCCGGACCGAACAATCCGGTCGGCACCATCTGGATCGATCTTTCGGCGGAATCCTTTGGCATCCACGGCTCGCCGGAGCCTGACACAGTCGGCAAGGCCTACTCGCATGGCTGCGCGCGGCTGACGAATTGGGACGCGGAGGAGTTGGCCAGGATGGTCAAGAAAGGAACGCCCGTCACGTTCCTCGAATGAAAGCTCTCCGGTAGCCTGGGAGCATTAATCGTCGTTGGCGGAGTTCAGTTGATCCGGCTTCATGCCCTCGTCCACCTCCGTATCGTGCATTCGGACGAGCCATTCGAGCTGATCCTGAACGAAGCTGGGATCGCTGTGGAAGCGCATGGCGCAGGCCACGAGGAAGATGGCGATCTCGGGCAGGTCCTCGTCGCCCAGATCCGGCAAGACGAGCTCCAGCTCGGTCATGTTGCTGGCCGTCACGATGGCCGCTTCATTGGGAGGAACGACGGTTCCGCTTCTGTCAGGGGGCTGAGCCATCAGGATATCCTTCCGTTGGGTCGGGAAGCGCTTGCTGCGGATGCCGCTTCGGCAGTCGCTGGTTCGTGAGCGCGACCGGAATTTCGTGCGTGATCGCCACGGGAGGTTCTAACGCGCGGCTCTGCCGGGTAAAGGCTTCAGCCTGCCTCAACCACAAAGCCCGCTGCAGGATCTGCAGCGGGTTCGCGGGTCCGGTCGTGGGAGCTCCAGTTCGGGCTTATGGATAGGTGCAGACGTAGCGCATTCCGTCATGGGCCAGGAAGGTGCCCGAGCCGGGGTCGTAGGAGCGGTATTTGCGCGCGCAATAAGCGGCGACAGACGGACTCACCGTACCGGGAGGCGGAGGAGGCGCGGCCTGGGCCTGGCTTGCGATGGCGCCCGCGATGAGGGCTCCGGCCGCAAGTCCCACGACGCCTGCTGCAACGGCCCCGCCATTGCCGCCGCGATAATAGCGAGGTCCATGATAGTAGCGCGGGCCGTAATAGGGGCCTCGGCGATGGTAGTACTGCGCGTAGCTCTCGTTCGGATAAACCTCCTGGAGAGCCGGCGCGGGCCGGCTCTGGAGGGAGCCTGCGCCGGCAGGAAGGGCGGTGGCGAGCGTCGCCACGCCGACGAGAACTGCAACGGACTTGCGCATTTGAAACTCCATGTTCTTCAAGCTGGGAACTTCGGTTTAGACGATGATCGTATCAGTATAACCCCAGCGGCCAAGCTTTCAATGTGACATAGAGCACACGGCCTCGTAGCCGCGGCTGCTCCTTCGGTCCGGAGGTGGAGCCCGATCGGCTTTCGGCCTGCTCCTCTCCGGCGGAGGTCTCCTGTTAATGGCCCGGTTACCATCGCCGATGAAGACCAAACCCCGACACAATCTGTTCAGCTTCTGGAGAGAATTCCAACGGTATATCTCCACAAGAAGGGGAGTGCTGTAACCTCCTCCTGACATCAGGTGCTGATCATGAAGACCTTCCGTTTCATTCCCGGCACGGCCGCCGCTCTGGCGCTGGTGGCCGGTCTGGCTGCCGCCCAACCGGCTGCGGCGCGTGATCGCTTGTCTCCCGGCGCGGCTGCGGCCATCGGCGTCCTGGGAGGCTTGGCGGTCGGCGGCGCCATCGCGGCTTCCCAGGCGCCTGTCTATGCTGCTCCGGCTCCGGTCTACGTGGCTCCTCCGCCGCGCCGTCGAACCTATGTGGAAACCGAGAGGGTCTATTATCGGCCGGCCCCACCGCCGGCGGTTTACGTGGAGCGCTGCACGACGGAGCGCTACAGCGAGTGGGTTCCGGGATGGGGCTGGGAGCGCCGCACCCGCAGGACCTGCCGCTGACGACGCCGTAAGGGAAGCCCGCTCGAGGCGGGCTTTTTCTTTTCCGCGCCTGGCGAAACCCTGATTCCGCTGCCGCGTTGACCCGCAGGTCCTCAGCGAGCTCAGCCATGAACAAGACACCGAACGATCAAGCTGCCTCCGACCAGCCGAAGCTGAACCCGGGGGATCAGGGCGAGGCCGGAACGCCGGGCGTGGGCGAGAATGTCTGCCCCGAATGCAAGGGCAGCGGGCGCATCGGCGCCGCCTCGTGCCAGAACTGCGGCGGCACCGGCAAGATCATGGAAGGGATCGGCGGAGGCTAGCCCGCCTCCCCGGCGGGGCACAGGTCTCGCCTTTCCCAAAAGTCCGGAACAGGTCCTGGCCGGCGAGATCGGGCCCGCCAGACCCTTGCGTCATGCCGCCTCAGGACTTGTCCGGCTTGGCCATCCAGCGGATCAGCGGCATCATCGGCAGCACCCAGATCAGGCCGAGGACGATATAGGCGATGGTCTGGACGGGCTTCGGCGCGCTCGTGATCCGGCCCTCAGCCACGGCCATGGCGAACAGCGCGTAGGTGAAGATGAAGACCACCATCACGACTGTTCCGACCAGCTTGCGCGCGCGGGTGCTCATGTCCGATCCCTTTTGAAACGCCCCCTCGTGACAGCGGTGCGTCACCGGCATCGATTGCCTGGGAAGGCCGTCCCCTCTATGTGACAGGCCATATCCTGGGTTCAAGCCCCCATCACCACGAGAGTGAGCATGGCTGTCGCAGCCTCCCCGGGGGACGTGCCGCTGGCGCGCCCTCCCCAGACCCAAACCCTATCCGCCGTCCGCGCCTGGCTCTCCATCCTGGCCGCCCTGGTGGTCCTCATGGTGGCCATCGGCGGAGCCACCCGCCTGACCGGCTCCGGCCTTTCCATCACCGAATGGAAGCCGGTCACGGGAGCCATTCCGCCGCTGACCGAACAGGCCTGGATGGCCGAGTTCGAGAAGTACCGGCAGATTTCCCAATACGAGCTCGTGAACAAGGGCATGACCCTATCCGAGTTCAAGGTCATCTACGGCTGGGAATGGGGGCACCGGCAGCTCGGCCGCCTGCTCGGCCTCGTCTTCTTCCTGCCCCTGGTCTGGTTCTGGGCCAGAGGGGTCATCAGGGGGAGGTTGGCCCTGACCCTCCTGGCCATCGGGGCCTTGGGCGGTCTCCAGGCCGCCGTGGGATGGATCATGGTGGCCTCCGGGCTGGAGCCCGGCATGACCGCGGTTGCTCCCATCAAGCTCGCCCTGCATCTGACGATCGCCAGCATCATCCTGGCCTACCTCATCTGGGTGGCGGCCGGCTTGAGGGAGCGCTCGGACGCTGTGCTTGAAAGGAGCCTTAGGAGCCGTGCTCCCCTGGCGCTCGCCGCCCTGATCCTCCTGCAGATCGCCCTGGGCGGGCTGGTGGCCGGCTCGAAGGCAGGCCTCACCTACAATACCTGGCCGCTCATGGACGGGGCATTCGTCCCATCGGCCTCGTCGCTTTTCGTGGTGCGGCCTTGGATCGAGAACTTCGTCGACAACGTGGTCCTGGTTCAGTTCAACCATCGGATGG
>DASQTM010000421.1:0-7445 GCA_035641875.1 Microvirga sp.
AGGATGTGGAGAGGATCTGGAGCAAGCGCGACGGCGACCATGGGGATGCCTCCGTTCGGTACTTCGACTGGACCCTGCGCCTGCTTCTTCCGGACGGTGCGATCCGGTGGGTGAACGGGCGGGGCGAGTACCTCCGAGACGAGACGGGGCGGATCCGCCGCTCGCGGGGCGTGATCATGGACATTACCGAGCGCAAGCGCTGGGAGGAGCATCAGCAGGTGCTCATCAACGAGTTGAACCATCGGGTCAAGAACACCCTGGCGACCGTCCAGTCGATCGCCTCGCAGACCCTGCGCAACACGCCTTCGATCGCGGCGGCCCGTCCGGCCCTGGAAGAGCGCCTGTTCGCCCTGTCCCGTGCCCACGACGTTCTCACCCGGGAGAACTGGGAGGGCGCAGGCCTGATCGAGATCGTTCGGGAGGCCCTCGCTCCCTATCGCCACGAGCGCGAGAACCGCCTGCACTTGGAAGGGCCGGACGTACGCCTGTCGCCGCGCATGGCCTTGGCGACCGCCATGGCATTGCAGGAGCTGGCCACCAATGCGGTGAAATACGGCGCCCTGTCCAATGCAAGCGGACAGGTCCGTATCGCCTGGAAGGTCACGCGGGAGAATGGGGGGCAGCGCCTCCACCTGACCTGGAGCGAGAGCGGCGGCCCGCCTGTGGAGCCTCCCCAGCGCCGGGGCTTCGGAACCCGGCTCATCGAGCGCAGCCTCGCTCAGGATCTGAGCGGGATCGTAGAGATCACGTTCGGGCCGACGGGGGTAGTCTGCACGGTCAACGCCCCCTTGACCGCAACGGGAGCCTGAGGCTCTGCCAGGGACCGGCCGGCGGCCAGTTTCTTTCCTTAGAAGCTGTCGATCACGGCCTTGACCCCGTCGATGATCGCGGCGGGAGAGGTGCCCACTGCGGTCAGGGTCATGTCGAACAGCCAATAGCAGGCGAGGACGATCACCGGCACGAGAATCCAGCCGAGGATCTCCTCGAACCAGACGCGCCGGCGGCGACGCCGGTAGCGCTTTTCGCGCCAGGACATCTTCGCCGGAGCGGATGGTAGGACGGGGGAGCCCTCCAGGGGCCCCTCGTGAGTCTCAGTCGTCATGCTCTTACCAACGGAACCTTGGGAACGGTGCGGATGCCTCCGCCCCCATTACCACCGGATCCCTTCGGTTTCACGGACTTTTTCGACCGCCCCGTGGAAGACGACTTGGCCCGCGGCTTCCTCTTGGCATTGGCCACATCCTTCTCGGGCTTCGGCTTCACCGGCCCGTCGGGATACTCGAAGCCCAGGCTCTGCAGGCCGATGTCGTCCGTCTTGACGAGGACGCGCACGGCCCCGCCGTCCTTCAGGCGGCCGAAGAGGATGTCGTCCGCGAGCTGGGTCTTGATGGTCGTCTGGATCAGGCGGCCCATGGGGCGAGCGCCCATGGCTTCGTCGTAGCCATGCTCCACCAGCCAGTCGCGGGCTTCGTCGGTGAGTTCGATGGTGACGTTGCGATCCGCCAGCTGGGCCTCGAGCTGCAGGACGAACTTCTCGACCACCTTCTGAACCACCTCCTTCGGCAGATGGCCGAAGGAGATGATGGCGTCGAGACGGTTGCGGAACTCGGGCGTGAACAGCCGGTTGACCGCCTCCGTGTCGTCCCCTTCCCGCTTGGTGCGGGTGAAGCCGTAGGCCGGGCGGGCCATGTCGGCGGCCCCTGCATTGGTGGTCATGATGATGATCACGTTGCGGAAATCGACCTGCTTGCCGTTGTGGTCCGTCAGCTTCCCGTGATCCATGACCTGAAGCAGGATGTTGAACAGATCCGGGTGCGCCTTCTCGATCTCGTCGAGCAGGAGCACGCAATGGGGGTGCTGGTCGATTCCGTCCGTCAGGAGACCGCCCTGGTCGAAGCCCACATAGCCGGGAGGCGCGCCGATCAGGCGGCTGACCGTGTGCCGCTCCATGTACTCCGACATGTCGAAGCGCAGGAGCTCGACCCCGAGCGACGTGGCGAGCTGGCGGGCGACCTCCGTCTTGCCGACGCCCGTGGGGCCGGCGAAGAGGTAGGAGCCGATGGGCTTTTCCGCATCGCGCAGGCCCGCGCGGGCGAGCTTGATCGCCGAGGTGAGCGCCTCGATGGCCTTGTCCTGCCCGTAAACCACCCGCTTGAGGGTGTCCTGCAGGTGAGCCAGCACCTCGGCGTCGTTCTTCGACACGGATTTGGGCGGGATCCGGGCCATGGTCGCGATGGTGGTCTCGATCTCCTTGATGCCGATGGTCTTCTTGCGCCGGTTCTCCGGCACCAGCATCTGGGATGCCCCGGTCTCGTCGATCACGTCGATCGCCTTGTCCGGCAGCTTCCGGTCGTTGATGTAGCGAGCCGAGAGCTCCACCGCGGCCTTGATGGCCTCGTTGGTGTACTTGAGCCGGTGGAACTCCTCGAAATAGGGCTTGAGGCCCTTCACGATCTCGATGGCGTCCGGCACCGACGGCTCGTTGACGTCGATTTTCTGGAACCGGCGCACGAGGGCGCGGTCCTTCTCGAAGTACTGGCGGTACTCCTTGTAGGTGGTGGAGCCGATGCAGCGCAGGGTGCCCTGCGCCAAGGCGGGCTTGAGCAGGTTCGAGGCGTCCATCGCGCCGCCGGAGGTGGCCCCGGCGCCGATTACCGTATGGATCTCGTCGATGAACATGATGGCGTTGGGATGCGCCTCGATCTCCTTCATCACCTGCTTGAGGCGCTCCTCGAAATCGCCGCGGTAGCGGGTGCCGGCGAGCAGGGTTCCCATGTCGAGGGCGAAGACGGTGGCGCCCCTGAGAACCTCCGGCACCTCGTTGCGGATGATCTTGCGGGCAAGGCCCTCCGCGATGGCGGTCTTGCCGACTCCGGGATCGCCCACGAGCAGGGGGTTGTTCTTCTGGCGGCGGCAGAGCACCTGGATCGTGCGCTGGACCTCGGCTTCGCGGCCGATCAGCGGATCGATCCTGCCCTCTTTCGCCTTCTTGTTCAGGTTGACGCAGTAAGCCTCGAGGGCGTCGCCCTTCTTCTTCTGGCGCGCGTCCGCCTCGTCCTGGGTTGGGCGCTCGTTCGGCTCCTCCTCGGCCCCGCGGGGGGAGCGGCCCTCGGTGAGGCCAGGGCGCTTGGCGATCCCATGGCTGATGTAGTTGACCGCGTCGTAGCGGGTCATGTCCTGCTCCTGCAGGAAATAGGCCGCATGGCTTTCCCGCTCGGCGAAGATCGCCACGAGTACGTTCGCGCCCGTGACCTCGTCGCGGCCGGAGGACTGGACGTGGATCACAGCGCGCTGGATCACCCGCTGGAAGCCGGCGGTGGGCTTGGAATCCTGGCGTCCGTCGGCCACGAGGTTGGCGAGTTCGCTATCGACATAGTCGACCAGATTGCGGCGTAGGACATCAAGATCGACGTTGCAGGCCCGCATGACCGCCGCCGCGTCCTGATCGTCGAGCAGGGCGAGGAGCAGGTGCTCCAGGGTCGCATATTCGTGGCGGCGCTCGCCTGCGAGAGCCAGCGCTCGGTGAAGGGCTTGTTCCAGACTGCGAGAAAAGCTCGGCAACGGCTTGTCCTTTATGAGACCTGGGTCTCGGCTAATTCTTTTCCATTACACATTGCAGAGGGTGCTGGTGCTTCCGGGCGAAATCCATCACCTGGGTCACCTTGGTCTCTGCGACTTCGTACGTAAAAACCCCACATTCCCCCACGCCGTTCTGATGCACATGCAGCATGATCCGGGTCGCATCCTCGCGGTTTTTGTTGAAGAAGCGCTCCAGCACATGCACCACGAACTCCATGGGGGTGTAATCGTCGTTCAAGAGGAGAACGCGGTACAGGTTCGGGCGTTTCGTGCGCGGCTTGGCTTTTGTGATGATGGCGGTGTTCGACCGACCGCCATCGTCCCCGCCGCCAGGGGGCTGCGGCTCGCCGGCCGCCAGCAGGGGAAACCGCTCCGACAGGGTCAGATTGTCCTGAGCTAAGCGCAGCATGTTCTTACGACCGACCCTCTTTATCGTTGGCCCGCGTCCGATGACCCACCCCTTCAGACCGGCCATCCCATGAAGCCAAATGTATAGTCGCTCCATTCGGTTCGCTAGATCAACCAGATGGGACGTCGCAGTGGTATTAAGAAGAGCGACATCTTGGTCACGTTTCCGGGACGGGGTGCGGTCGAGCGAGGCGAAGGCTCGGGTCGCGGCCCGCAAACGCAAAACGCCCGGCCAGGGGCCGGGCGTTTCAGCGAATCGGGAATCAGGTCTGGAAATCAGGCCCGGACCGACTTGGAGATCAGGGTCTCGTAGGGCTTGAAGGTCTCGGTCGCCAGGGAGGAATAGAGGGCTCCCATCTTGGTCGACTGAGTGACGAGGCTCTCGTAGGCGCTCTTCACATAGGCCGCTTGTACCTCGACGGCCTTGTCGAGGCTCGATGCGCCGAACAGCTTCTCAAGGGTGGAGGAGCCCTGCTCGAACGACTTGCGGGCGAACTCTGCCGCTTCGGTCGCGATGGTCTGGGCATTGGTCGAGAAGGCGCCGAACGCCTTGACGGTGGCGTCCAGATTGTCCTGGCTCAGTTTTTGGATTTGATCGAACGGCTGCAGCATTTTAACCTCGGCAGTAAAACATGTGACGGCACCTGCGCCTCGTAGGCGGGTGATGGGCCCATTATGTGCATTGCACAATGGACGTCAAGTTTTATTGTGCAGTGCACAAAAGTTTGTTTCCGTTAAGCATCCCCGTTAACGGCCCCGTAACTGCAAACCCCTACCGTCGAAGAGTGTGTTGCGCCGGCAACGGTCTCCTTCGGGCGGGAACGGGCGCGGGCCGGAAAAGCCAGACGAAACAGGGATGTTTGCAGCATGAATTCGGTTTGGATCGGACGCAAAAGGACATTGGCCATGATGGCCGTCGTCACGTCGCTTGCCATCGCCATGGCCTCCCCGGCTGACGCCGCCCGCCGCAAGGCGCGGTTCGCATCCGGCGGCTACGCTCCTCCTTATGCCTCCATCGTGGTGGATTCCAAGACGGGCAAGATCCTCCAGGGCGACAACGTGGACGAGCCGCGCATCCCCGCCTCCATCACCAAGGTGATGAGCCTCTACCTGCTCTTCGAGCAGCTGGAGCGCGGCCGCATGCAGCTGGACACCCCCCTGACGGTATCCGAATACGCCGCGAGCCAGCCTCCCACGAAGCTCGGCCTGCGGCCCGGATCGACCATCGAGGTCGAGGATGCCATTAGAGCCATGGTCACCCTCTCGGCCAACGACGTCTCCGTCGTAGTGGCCGAGAACATTGCCGGCTCTGAGGACGCCTTTGCTCAGATGATGACGCGCAAGGCCCGGGAAATCGGCATGAATTCCTCGGCCTTCTACAACCCGCATGGCCTACCGCATTCGCCCCCGAACATCACCACCGCCCGCGACCTTTCGGTTCTCGGGCGAGCGATTCAGGACCGCTTCCCGAAATACTTCGCCTATTTCCAGACCCGATCCTTCAAGTATGGTCACCGCACCATCCGGGGCCACAACCGCCTCCTCGGCAAGGTGGAAGGGGTGGACGGCATCAAGACGGGCTATACGCGCCTGTCGGGGTTCAACCTTCTGACCTCGGTCAACACGGATACCCGCAGCATCGTCGCCGTGGTTCTCGGCGGACGCTCGGGAGCCTCCCGCGACCAGCGGATGGCCGCCCTTATCGACGATCACTTCCCCCGCGCCTATGCGGGAGCCCGCATCGCCCCGCCGGTCGTCGAGAAGAACGTGCAGCCCAGCATGGTCGCCGAGGCTCCCGTCCGCCGCATCGTAGAGCCGGGCGTGGAAGCGACCGCCGCGACCCAGCCGGTTCCCGTGAAGGTGGCCTCCGCCACGCCCCAGGCCCCTGTGCCGCAGGCCCCGGCCGCGCAAGCCCCGCCCGAGCGCAAGGCGCTGGACCTGAACACCCTGCGCCCGGTCGTCGCCTCGGCGGTGGGAGCCAGCACGACCACCACGCCCTCCTCGACGGTGCGGTGGCAGAAAGGCCAGGCGCCCCTGCCCTTGAACACTCAGGCCTATGCGGCTTTCCAGAACGATGCCGCCTCCCAGGCTCCCGCCGGGCAGAAGGCCGCCGTTCAGGCCAAGATCGAAGCGAGGGTCGAAGCCTCCCCGCCACCGGCGCCCGTCAGGACCGCTTCCCTGAAGGTCGAAGCTCCCAAGGCCGAGAAGGCGGAGGCCAAGAAGGCAGAGCGCCCGGCCGTAACCGGATGGGTCATCCAGCTCGGCGCAACCGACGACGAGGACAAGGCCAAGGCCATGCTCGACGCAGCCCGCGGCCGCGCCGGCAAGCTCCTGGGGAAGGCCTCTCCCTTCACCGAGAAGGTGGCCGTCAAGGGAAGCACCCTCTACCGCGCCCGCTTCTCCGGATTCAATGAGCCGGACGATGCGGAGAAGGCCTGCAAGGCCCTGAAGAAGAGCGGCTTCTCCTGCTTCGCCTCCCGTGTCTGACGAAGCTCGATCTCTGCGGCGGCATGGGTTTCGTGCCGCCGGATATCCAGACAACCGGATCGCGCGTGGAGTATCAGCGATGTCGGCCCAGCAAGACTTCTTTCGCCTGATTGACTCGGGCGGCCAGGTAGGCCGTGCCTCCATGGTCGGGATGGAGCTTCTTCATCAGCGTCCGATACGCCTGTCGGATCTCGTTGAGGCTCGCACCCGGCTGAAGCCCCAGGACCTGGTAGGCTTCCTCCTTCGTCATTACGCCCGAATGCGCGTGGGTGCGCGTCCGCGTGTCGCGATCACCCTGAGCGTTTTCACGCCAGCCGGAAAACCGGCGGTCAAGATAAGCCTCTAAGAGCGGAATTCCGTCCGGGTCGAGGGCGCTGCACTCCTCGTAGAGGCGGCTCAGACCCGCCGGATCGAGGCTGGAGAGCCGGCGCCCGGCGAGGGAGCCCGCCAGAACGGTGCCCTCGACCGCCCCGCTCCCGAGGTCGATCTCCATTTCGATCATGGCGGAACGGATACGGGAGAAACGGCTCGATGCCCCCTTGAGTCTGCGCCAGGGGCCCGGTAGGTCGAAGGCGCTCCAGCCCAGAGCCCAGGCCCCGAAGCTGCCCAGGAGGAGGGCCATGCCGATCTGCCCCTTCATGCCCAGGATGGCGGCCCCGCCCAGGGCGATCACCCCGCCCCCCGTTTTCGCCATTTTCGCAATGGCGGCCGTGTCGGAGCGGACGAAGACCTTGCTCAGCCACCACAGCAGGACGGCAAGGGCGATTCCATAAAGCAGCGTCATCTGTTTCTTCCCCGCCGGTCATGTGGGCCGGGACGACGCGCTTGTAAATCACCTGTGGGGTTGTACCGCACCGGACCAATCCGGCGCGGCCTTCAGGCCGGGCCTGTGGAGCAGGCCGCCCCGAGGAGGGCTAGTGCAGGAGGCGCGCCGGGCTGCGCTGGCTTTCCCGATCCCAGGTCTGGATCAC
>DASQTM010000422.1:0-19349 GCA_035641875.1 Microvirga sp.
CGGAATGACGCCGGCCCCTTCGGTGACCCGGCGGGCGACCGCCAGGATCAGCGCCATGGTCATGTCCGCCGTGTCCTCCGTAAGGACGCCGGGGGTGTTGGTGACGGTGATGCCCTTCGCCACCGCCGCCGACACGTCGATGTTGTCGACGCCGTTGCCGAAATTGGCGATGAGCTTGAGGCCGGGTCCCATCTGGTCCACCAGGGCGGCGTCGATCTCGTCGGTGATGGTGGGAACCAGAACGTCAGCGGTCTTCACGGCCTCGGCCAGCTCCTGCGCCGAGAGGGGCCTGTCCTCCAGGTTGAGCCGCGTGTCGAACAATTCGCGCAGGCGCGTTTCGATCACGTCGGGCAGGCGGCGGGTGACGACGACGACAGGTCTCTTTTTCATCGGCTCGCGATGCCCCCAGCACAGAAGAAATAGAGCGGGGTTGCGAGAGTTTCACGCTCTCTTAACCCTGTTTCGGCCACTAAAAGATGGCGAGCCGCCCCGTGGCGAAGCTCGTCAAGCTTCTCTACCAGAGGCTTGACCGGAGACAAACCCGACATGAGTGCAACCATGCGCAAGATCGTCCTCGCCATTGCCGGCCTCGGCTTGAGCATTGCGTCGGCCCTGGCGCAGCAGCCCTCCCCGTCCCCTGCGGCGCAGGTGCCCCCCGGCGGACGCCTCGGCACCGGGCTGCCGGTTCCCCGCTATGTCAGCCTCAAGACCGACCGGGTCAACCTGCGGGAAGGGCCCTCCAAGGATCACCGGACCGCCTGGGTGTTCCAGCGCGCCGGCCTGCCCGTGGAGATCATCGCCGAATACGAGACCTGGCGGCGCATCCGCGATTCGGAAGGCACGGAAGGCTGGGTTCTCCATTCGCTCCTGTCGGGACGGCGCACGGCCCTGGTGATGCCCTGGGCCAGGGGCGAAGGGGCCCCGATCGACCTGCTGGACCGGACGGAGGACAAGGGCGGCGTGCTGGCCCGGCTGCAGCCGGGCGTCATCGTCAACATCAAGGATTGCGGCGGCGCCTGGTGCCGGGTCCTGGTGGTCATGGACGGGGCGCGGGATCTCGACGGCTATATCCGCCAGGAGAAGCTGTGGGGCGTCTATCCCAACGAGAAGGTCGAGTAGGAGGGGACCGGTCCGCCCGAAGCGCCTTTGCTTTTTATCAAGCATTCCGGGATTAGAACACCGTAACAGGTCCCAACGCCCGGAAATCCGATGTCCCTGAATCTCAGCTTCAAGCTGCTCCCGATCCTCGCCCTGGTCCTCGGCGTCGCATCCATCGCGGCGCCGCGTTTCCTCAACATCTTCGTGGCGATCTTCCTCATCGCCTATGCGCTGGTCGGGTACGGGTTCATCCGCTGACCGGAATCGCGCTCACGCCGCACCCCAGCGCCGCAGCAGACGCTGGCCGAACACGTTGATGAAAAGGCCGAGCACGATGATCGCCCCGCCGACCGCCTCGACCGGGTGCATGACCTCGCCCAGGATCAGCGCCGAGCCGAGGATGCCCGCCACCGGGACGAGCAGGGCGAAGGGCGTCACCGTCGCGGCCGGATGGCGGGAGAGCAGGTAGGCCCAGATCCCGAAGGCGAAGATGGTGGTGGGGTAGGCGAGATAGGCCACCGCGGCCACCGCGTTCCGGTCGAGATGGATCAGGGCGGATATCACCCGGTCGGGTCCGTCGAGCCACAGGGACAGGCCGAGGAGGGGCAGGGGCGCCACGAGGCTCGACCAGACGATGAAGCCCAGCATGTCCACCCGGCCCGCCCGCTTGGAGATGATGTTGGCCACCCCCCAGGAGGCGGCGGCCAGCACCGTCATCAGGAAGGGGCCGGCTCCCCCGCCGGTCAGCCGCGGCCAGGCGATCAGCACGAGGCCGAGGCAGGCGATGACGCCGCCCAGGGCCTGGTAGGGCCCCGGCCGCTCCCCCATGAGCACGGCGGCGAACAGGATGGTGAAGAACACCTGCGCCTGCATGACCACGGAGGCGAGGCTTGCGGGCATCCCCAGGGCGATGGCGGCGAAGAGAAGTCCGAACTGGGCGACCCCGAGGAAGAAGCCGTAGCCGACCACGTTGCGCCAGTCGGTCTTCGGCCGGGGCACGAACAGGATGGCGGGCAGGGCCGCCGCCAGGAAGCGCAGGGCCGCCAGCAGCAGGGGCGGCGTGCTGCCGACCCCGAGCTTGATCACCACGAAGCTGAGGCCCCAGATGATCGTGACGAGGATGGCGACGAGGCTGTGGCCGAGCGGCATGGGATGAAACCTGAAGGCCGCCCGGGGGCTTGAGAAGACGTGCCCGCTCAGGCTTTCGCGGGGGACTTGCGCCGAAGCCGCACGATCACCTCGACGCCGGCCACTTCCATGCCCGGGGGCGGGGCGGGCAGGTCGGCCACGCTCACGCCCGCGGAGGGCATGTCCACGAGCTCGCCCTCGTCCTCCAGGAAGAAATGGTGGTGCTCGGTCGGGTTGGTGTCGAAATAGGCCTTGGCGCCGTCGATGGCGAGCTGGCGCAGGAGGCCGGCTTCCGTGAACTGGTGCAGGGTGTTGTAGACGGTGGCCAACGACACCGGGACCCGGGCCCGGGAGGCCTCGTCGAAGAGCATTTCGGCGGTGATGTGCCGGTCGCCCTTGCCGAACAGCAGCCAGCCGAGGGAGACCCGCTGCCGGGTCGGCCGCAGGCCGACGCGGCGCAGCTTGTCCCGCAGCTCGGACAGGGGGCATCCCCTCCGGTGAGCCGGCGCGGCGGTGGACTCGATGTAAGCGGACAGAGGATCGGTCATCTTCGGAACTGAATGCGAGAATAAGCGCTTCTATCACCGCAATGATAGGAAAGCGAGGGGGCTCCTGCAAGGCTGGGATGCCCCTGAGGGATGTTGCGGATGGCGGGGAAAGATGTGCGGCTTCCGGTCCGGGTCCCTTTGAAGGACGGCCAAGCCTGTGCTACCAGAGCCCCCATCCCGCGGTCACAGGGCTCCCCAGGCCCGCTTTTACGATGCAATGAAAGGATCGGCACCCGGCATGGTCCGCCAGTCCAGCTTTAACTACGAAGAGCTTCTCGCCTGCGGGCGCGGAGAATTGTTCGGTTCCGGCAACGCGCAGCTGCCGCTGCCCCCCATGCTGATGTTCGACCGCATCACCTCCATTGGCGAGGATGGCGGCGCCTATGGCAAGGGCCATGTGGTGGCGGAGCTCGACGTGCGGCCGGACCTCTGGTTCTTCCCCTGCCACTTCAAGGGCGATCCGGTGATGCCGGGCTGCCTCGGGCTCGACGCCCTGTGGCAGATGGGCGGCTTCTTCCTCGGCTGGCTCGGCAACCCGGGCCGGGGCCGGGCCCTGGGGGTCGGCGAGGTGAAATTCGCCGACCAGGTTCTTCCCACCGTCAAGAAGGTGGTCTACGGGGTCGACATCAAGCGCGTCGTTCGCGGGAAGGTCGTGCTCGGCATTGCCGACGGCTGGCTCGAGGCCGACGGACAGCGGATCTACGAGGCCAAGAGCCTGCGGGTCTGTCTGTTCCAGACCGAAGCGGCGGCGGGAGGCTAGGCTCCCCGGGCGCGGGCATCGGTCGGCGCCATCACCTTGTCATCCCGGCGGGGCTCCGTTTCGGGTCAAGCTTTCGCCCATGGACGGGCTCAAGGTTGAGATTGAGCAGGGTCGGCCTTACGTCTCTGCTTGAGGCTGGCATTCAGGTTCTTTTCAAGAGGTAGGCTATGAGGCGCGTCGTCGTCACCGGAATGGGCATCGTTTCGTCCATCGGCAACAACACGCAGGAGGTGCTGGCCTCTTTGCGCGAGGCAAGGTCCGGCATCGGCAAGGCCGAGGATTACGAGCGCTACGGCTTCCGCTGCCAGGTCCACGGCGCTCCCAGCCTGAACCCGGAGGAGATCGTGGACCGGCGCGCCATGCGGTTCCACGGCAAGGGCACCGCCTGGAATCATGTGGCCATGGACCAGGCGATCCGCGACGCGGGGCTTGAGGAGGGCGACATCTCCCACGAGCGCACCGGCATCATCATGGGGTCGGGCGGCCCCTCCACCCGGGTCATCGTGGAAGCGGCCGACATCACCCGCGACCGGGGCCCCAAGCGCATCGGCCCCTTCGCGGTGCCTAAGGCCATGTCCTCCACGGCCTCGGCGACGCTCGCCACCTGGTTCAAGATCAAGGGCGTGAACTATTCGATCTCGTCCGCCTGCGCGACCTCCAACCACTGCGTGGGCAACGCCTACGAGATGATCCAGTACGGCAAGCAGGACGTGATGTTCGCCGGGGGCTGCGAGGATCTCGACTGGACCCTCTCGTCCCTCTTCGACGCCATGGGGGCCATGTCGACCAAGTACAACGACCGGCCGGCCACCGCGTCCCGCGCCTACGACGCCAACCGGGACGGCTTCGTCATCGCCGGCGGCGCGGGCGTCCTGGTGCTGGAGGAGCTGGAGCGCGCCAAGGCCCGCGGGGCGCGCATCTACGGCGAGGTCGTCGGCTACGGCATGACCTCGGACGGCTACGACATGGTGGCTCCCTCGGGCGAGGGCGCGATCCGCTGCATGCGCATGGCCCTCAAGGACGTGCATAACCCGATCGACTACATCAACCCGCACGCCACCTCGACGCCGGTGGGCGACGAGAAGGAGATCGAGGCGATCCGCGAGGTCTTCGGCTCCGGCGACAAATGCCCGCCGATCTCCGCGACCAAATCCCTCACCGGCCACTCCCTGGGCGCGACGGGGGTGCAGGAGGCGATCTACTCGCTGCTGATGATGAACAACGGCTTCATCTGCGAGAGCGCCCATATCGAGGAGATCGACCCGGCCTTCGCCGACATGAACATCGTGCGCAAGCGCATCGACGACGCCCGGATCGATACGGTCCTGTCGAATTCCTTCGGCTTCGGCGGCACGAACGCCACCCTCGTCTTCAGCCGCTATAACGGCTAAGGAACCGTCATCAACCTGAGACCGCGCCGTGCGATGCCCCGGATCAACAAGGGGATATCGCACGGAAAGGCTCAACGACAATGCCATCTCGGCCCGCGATGCACGCTTTGATAACCATCCGCATTGCAGGATGGGGCCGATGCACAAGGGGACCCACGTGAACGGTCTGATGCAAGGGAAGCGCGGCCTCATCATGGGCGTCGCCAACGATCACTCCATCGCCTGGGGCATCGCCAAGACCCTGGCCGCGCACGGCGCGAGCCTGGCCTTCACCTATCAGGGGGAGGCGCTCGGCAAGCGCGTGGCGCCCCTGGCTCAGTCCCTGGGCTCGGGTCTGGTCCTGCCCTGCGACGTGGAGGACATCGCCTCCGTGGACGGGGTGTTCGAGAGCCTCGACCGGCACTGGGACGGCCTCGACTTCGTGGTCCACGCCATCGGCTTCTCCGACAAGTCGCAGTTGAAGGGTCCTTACGTGGAGGTCACCACCCGGGAGAATTTCTCCCGCACCATGGTGATCTCCTGCTTCTCCTTCACGGAGATCGCGCAGCGCGCCGCCCGGCGCATGCGGAACGGCGGCTCCCTGCTGACCCTCACCTATGGCGGCTCGACCCGGGTCATGCCGAACTACAACGTGATGGGCGTGGCGAAAGCCGCGCTGGAAGCCTCCATGCGCTACATCGCGTCCGATCTCGGCCCGCAGAACATCCGCTGCAACGCCATCTCGGCGGGCCCCGTGCGCACCCTGGCGGGCGCAGGCATCGCGGACGCGCGCCTCATGTTCACCTACCAGAAGGCCCATGCCCCCCTGCGCCGCACGGTGACCATCGAGGATATCGGCGGCTCGGCGCTCTACCTGCTCTCCGACCTGTCCAACGGGGTGACCGGCGAGATCCACTACGTGGATTCCGGCTACAACATCATCTCCATGCCGCGCCCCGAGGTGCTCAAGGCCCAGGATGCGGCCGGGGTGACCGGGGAAGAGGAATAAGGCGGATCGGCTGCGCGAAACGATGGTGAACCGGCGACGCCTCCTGCTGGGACTGACGGGCCTCGGCCTTGCTCCGACGCAGGGGCGGGCCCTGGACCGAACTTCGCTGTTCGCGGTCGCCACCCGGCTCGTGGCCATCTATCGGGCCGCGGATGCGGATGCCCTGCACCGGGCGCTCGCGCCCGGCCTCCAGCCCGATTTTCCGCCCGAAGCCCTGTCGGCCTGGCTGAAGGAGGCGCGGGACACCTTCGGCATCCTGCAGCGCACCAGCCTGCCCACCTACGGCAGCCGCGCCCACAGCATCTTCGTGGCCTATTTCGACCGGGGTCTCAGCGACATGTTCCTGCAGATCGACGAGGAGGAGCGGGTGCTCTTCTGGACCTTCAGGAATCCGTCCAGCGTCCTGTCGCTTCGCAAGCGCGCCTGAGGCCGGCGCTACCGGCTTGCGTCGTCATAGGACAGGGCCCAGCCCGAGCCGGAAAACCAGCACCGCTGCGGCAAGACCGGCTCGCGCCAGATCAGGCTGCGCACGAACTCTATCCCGCCGCCCTCGAAGGCCGCCTTGAGAGCCTCCCGCTCGGGTCCGGGCCGGGACAGGGTCCCTTCCGCACAGACGAAATAGGCATGGCCGAGCCAGCGCGCCCGGAGCCCGCCCGCTTCCCGGGTGACGCAGAACCCTGCCCCATGGAGGGCATGAAAGCCGCCTCCGGGGCTCGGCTTCGGCCGGGGCACCCCGAGGGGGAAGACAAGCCTGCCCCCGGGCCGCAGGCCGTCGATCCACGCCGCCGCCGGGCGCTCGACGGAACAGTTCACGTAAATCCCATCGACGGCTTCGCGCGGCCATTCGGCCCCGTCGCCCGAGACCACCGCCACGTTGGGCCTGTCGGCCAGGTTCGCCCGGGCGAGATCGGCCAGGGCGGGATCGACCTCCACGGCGACCACGTGGCCCGTATCGCCCACGAGATGCGCCAGGAGCGCCGTGTAATAGCCGGTCCCGGCCCCGATATGGGCCACGCGCTCGCCTGCGCGAAGCCCCAGCGCATGCAGCCACCCGGCATGGAGGATCGGGCTGCCGTTGTTGACCCCTCGGCCCGGCGCGAGGGCGACCCGCACATCCTGATAGAGCACGGCAGGATCGTTGGACGGCAGGGGCTCCTGGCTCCTGAGCGGGCCGATGATCCGCCAGGGCGGCGGCCCCAGAAAGCGCTCGCGCGCAACCGCCGCCAGGGCGGCCTCCAACCGAGGGTCGGATTCGATGCCTGCCGCAGCCAGCATCTGCCTGGCATAGGCCCGGCGGATGACCGCCATCTCGTCCTCGCTGAACGCGCCTTCCACCCGTTTTTCCTTCTTCTGGATCGCGGGCAGGACAGTAACCCGGAACCTCGATGCGGGCGAGAAGCAGTCCGGCTTCAGGCGATCGGCGAAAAACCCGCCAAGCTTGGCCTTGATCCTGACATCATCGCGCCTCACCAGGATTTTCCCACCGCGAGCCTCAATCCCATGATCCTGTCCCGCCGCAGCCTTCTCGCCGGCCTCGCCCTGTCCGGCGCAGGCGCCTCCGCCCGCGCGCAGCCGGCCCCGGAGCCGCAGGCCGCTCCCATCGAGCTGATCGAGGATACTCTGGCCCTGCCCTGCGCCGTCTCCCTCGGCCACCGGCACGGGGACGTGATCATGATCGAATATTTCGACTACAACTGCCCCTGGTGCAAACGCTCGGCCGAGGCCCTGCCGGCCCTGCTCGGGGCGGAGCCGGACCTCACCTATGTGCTGGTCAATTACGCCGTGCTCGGCGCTCCCTCCGTCACGGCCGCGAAGGCGGCGCTCGCCTATCTCCGGCTCCATGGCCCCGAGCGCTACCTGCCGCTGCATCTCGCCCTGTTCCGCCTCAAGGGCGCGGTCGACGGAGCCCGGGCCATCGCCGAGGCGGAGCGCCTCGGCGGCGACCGGCGGCGCCTGGAGGAGGCCGGCAACGACGAGCGCACGGTCCAGTGGATGACGGACGCCTTCAGGCTCGGCAGCTCCCTGGGCTTTTCCGCCACCCCGTCCTTCCTGGTCGGCACCCAATCCTACGTGGGCGGCATGAGCCTCGCCCAGAAGCGCGAGGCCATCGCGCAGGCGAGGGGATAGATTTATCGGCCGTCATTCCGGGGCCGCGCAGCGGAGCCCGGAATGTCAGCGGAGATGACCGTTTCCATCATCCCTTAGACATTCCGCCCCGGACGGGCTAAGCGCGATGGGGCATGTCCCTCGTCCGCTCCTCCCTGCTGGTCGGCCTCGGCTCCGTGGCCTCGCGCGTTCTCGGCTTCGCCCGGGACGTTCTGTTCGCGCAGGCGCTGGGGGCGGGGCCCGTGGCGGATGCGTTTCTGGCCGCCTTCCGGCTGCCCAATTTCGTGCGCCGGATCGTCGGCGAAGGCGGGCTCAATCCGGCGCTCGTACCGGCCCTGAGCCGCCTGGAGCCGAATGAGGCGGCCACCCTCGCGGGCGATACGGTGAGCGTCTTCGCCCTTGCGCTCCTGGCGCTCACCGGCCTCGTGGAGATCGGGGCCGGCCTCCTGGCCCTGCTGCTGGCGCCGGGCCTGCATGACAGCGGCGAAACCCTGGCTCTGGTGGCGCTCTACACCCGGCTTGCCTTTCCCATCGTGTTCTGCGTCACCCTGGCGTCCATCGGCGCGGCGCTCCTGAACATGCGCGGGCGCTTCGTCATGACGGCCCTGGCGCCCCTGGCCGTCACCCTGGGCCTGATCCTGGCGCTCCTGGTGATCGAGGCCGGATTTGCCCTGCCTCTGGCGCAGAAGGCGGCCTGGCTGGCGGCGGCGTCGAGCCTGGCCGGGCTGGTCCAGCTCATCCTCGTGGCGGCCGCCCTCCGGGGCGGGCGGGGGAGGATCGTCCGCTTCCGCCGGCCGCGCTGGTCGCCCACCTTGAAGGGCCTGCTGCTCGCAGGCTTTCCGGCCCTCGTCGCCAGCGGCGCGGTGCAGCTCTTCATCCTGGCGGGAACCGGCGTCGCGTCGTTCTGGCCCTCCGGCGTGTCCTGGCTCTACTACGCCGAAAAGGTGGTGCAGCTGCCCCTCGGCCTGATGGCGGCGCTTGGGGCAAGCGTCCTCCTGCCGGAACTGGCGCAGCGCTACCGGGAGGGCCGGACCGACGCCATCGTGCAGGCGCAGAACCGGGCGCTGGAAACGGCTCTTCTCCTGGCCCTGCCCGCGGGCGCGGCCCTGTTCATTCTGGCCGGCCCCATGGCGGCCGTTCTGTTCGAGCGCGGAGCCTTCGGGGCCGCCGACGCCAGGGGCACGGCGAGCCTCCTGATGGCCTTGAGCCTGGGACTGCCCTTCGCCACCGCCGGCAAGGTTCTGAGCCAGAGCCTTTTCGCCTGCGGGTCCTTACGCGGAACCCTGGGCGCCGCCGTGATCGGCATCGCCGTCACCCTGCTGGCGTCCCCGCTCCTGGGGCAGCCCTTCGGCCCCACGGGGATCGGGCTCGGCATCAGCCTGGCCTGCCTCGCCCATGCGGCCGCCATCGTCTGGCTGCTCGCCCGCCTGGGCCTCTGGTCGCCGGACCGGCCTTTCCTGCGCCGGCTGTCCCGAATCGCGCTCGCCACCATGGCCATGAGCCTGGGGCTCCTGGCTGCGAAAAGCCTGGCGCCGCCCCTCGGCAGTCCTGCCCTGGCGGGCTTCTGCCTCGGGGGCCTGGGGCTCTATGCTGTCGCGGCCTGGCTCACGGGAGCCGTCAGCCGCGACGATTGGGCCAGGCTTCCTAAAAATTCCTGAGAATGCTTGCATCGTGGCGCGGCCCTGTCATAACCCGCCGAAACCGGAGCATTTTCCGCCAGAGCGGCGCTGCGAAAATGCGATCGAAAAGACCTGTGTCGCGGCCCGCCGACGCGCGAGCCGCCACGAGCGTGGGAGTTGATGGAGATGGCGCAGTTCAAGGAGCTCGTGTTCTCGGGCGTTCAGCCCACGGGCAACCTCCATCTCGGGAATTATCTCGGGGCCATCAAGCGCTTCGTGTCCCTGCAGGA
Organism: Microvirga sp.; assembly: GCA_035641875.1. Classification (GTDB taxonomy): domain Bacteria; phylum Pseudomonadota; class Alphaproteobacteria; order Rhizobiales; family Beijerinckiaceae; genus Microvirga. Next base: position 9,929 of record DASQTM010000422.1, read on the forward strand.
CTCGCATGACTGCATCTATTGCGTGGTCGACATGCATGCGATCACCGTGCCGCAGAACCCAAGGGACCTGACCCGCCAGATCCGGGAGGTGACCGCCGCCTTCCTGGCCGCCGGCATCGACCCGAAGCGCCATATCGTGTTCAACCAGTCGCAGGTTCCGGAACATGCGGAGCTGGCCTGGGTGTTCAACTGCGTCGCCCGCCTCGGCTGGCTCAACCGCATGACCCAGTTCAAGGACAAGGCCGGCAAGGACCGGGAGAACGCCTCGGTGGGCCTCTACGCCTATCCGGACCTGATGGCGGCCGACATCCTGGTCTATCGCGCCACCCACGTGCCGGTAGGCGAGGACCAGAAGCAGCACCTGGAGCTGACCCGCGACATCGCCCAGAAGTTCAACAACGACTGGGCCGAATCCATCGCCGAGCACGGCCATGGCGACGCCTTCTTCCCCCTCACCGAGCCCCTGATCCAGGGCCCGGCCACCCGCATCATGTCCCTGCGGGACGGCTCGAAGAAGATGTCGAAATCGGACCCGTCCGATTACTCGCGCATCAATCTCACGGACGACGCCGACGCCATCTCCCAGAAGATCCGCAAGGCCAAGACCGACCCCGAGCCCCTGCCCTCCGAGACGGAAGGTCTCAAATCCCGGCCCGAGGCCGAGAACCTGGTCGCCATCTATGCGGCGCTCACCGATTCCACTCCGGAGGAGGTGCTGCGCCAGCACGGGGGCTCGCAATTCTCCGGCTTCAAGGCCGCCCTCGTGGACGTGGCGGTGACCAAGCTCGCCCCCATCGCCGGCGAGATGCGCCGCCTCGTGGAGGACGAGGCCCATATCGACGCCGTGCTGGCGGACGGCTCCCACCGGGCGCGCGCCATCGCGACGCAGACCATGAACGCCGTGAAGGACATCGTGGGCTTCCTGAGGGCGCGCTGAGGCGTCCCCCCGCAAAAATCCGGTTTCGCGGCCAGGCGTGAAACCGACGGCAGGACGGGGTCTTAGGATCCTGCCCTGCTCGCCGCCTGCTTGCTCTTGCGGCAACGGCAGGGCAGCATCCCGTCCCATGCAGGAGATCGTGCCGTGAGCGACAAGCGCCGATCCTACGAATCAGGCCACCGGCCGAAATTCATGGTGGTGGTGGACAAGACGCCGGAATGCGCCCGCGCGGTCCACTTCGCCTCCCGGCGCGCCGCCCGCACCGGCGCGAGCATGGTCATGCTGGCCGTGGTGGACCCGCCCGACGATTTCGAATGGATCGGCGTCGGCGAGGCCATGGTCGAGGAGGCCCGCGAAGAGGCGGAAAAATGGCTCGAGGCGGCCGGCCGCGAGGCGCGCAGCGCCGCGGGGGTCGAGCCCGAGCAGGTGATCCGCGTCGGCGACCGGGCGGAGGAGATCATCCGGCTCATCCGCGAGGACGAGGACATCTCCTTCCTGGTGCTGGCTGCCGGCAGCAGCAAGGAAGGCCCTGGCCCTCTGGTCACCACCCTCGCCGGCCGGGCCGTCTCCACCTTCCCGGTCCCCATCGTGATCGTGCCGGGCGGCCTGACCGACGAGGAGATCGACGCGTTGGCGGGGTAGGCATCCACCGCGTGTTCCCTCCCGCTCGTAGGGAGGAGAGCTTGCGTTGCGGATCGGCCCTCATCCCCATCCCTCCTCTTGGAATCCCCCCGTGTCCGATCCACATTGGGTGTATAACCTGTTAGAACGATTCTAAGACGACCCCTTGGACCACCACTCGGCCGGCCTTGAACCGGCGTCAGAGGACGAAAAGCGATGTTTATCCAGACTGAAGCCACCCCCAATCCCGCCACCCTGAAATTCCTGCCCGGCCGCGTCGTCATGCCGGAGGGCACCTTTGAGGCGAAGAATGCCGAGAGCGGCGCAGCCTCGCCCCTGGCCCAGAGGCTCTTTGCCGTGCCGGGCGTCACCGGCGTGTTCTTCGGCTACGATTTCATCACCGTGACCAAGGCGGACGGCGAGTGGCAACACCTGAAGCCTGCCATCCTGGGCGCGGTCATGGAGCACTTCATGACCGGCGCGCCGCTCTTCACCGATGGCGGCAACGGCGCCACCGACGAGGACGGCGAGGAGTTCTTCGATCCGGAGGACGCCTCCACGGTGGAGACCATCAAGGAACTGCTGGAGACCCGCATCCGCCCGGCGGTGGCGGGGGACGGCGGCGACATCACCTTCCGGGGCTTCAAGGACGGCACCGTCTATCTGGTCATGAAGGGCGCCTGCTCCGGCTGCCCCTCCTCCACCGCCACCCTGCGCCATGGCATCCAGAACCTGCTGCGCCACTTCCTGCCGGACGTGCGCGAGGTCCAGGCGGTCTGATCCCGGCAGCTCTCTAATCGGCCGAGCACGAAACGGACCCGCTCGCCTCGAACGGGTCCGTGGGTGCGGCCGACCCTCTCCGGTAGACCGTGAGGGTGTAGCGGCCCTCGAAACGGCCTTCATCCGTCGCCGGCGCATCGACGATCAGACCCAGGCTCTCGAAGGATGCCTTGGCCGCCCCTTGCCGCTGGAATCGCAGCTTGAGGGACCCGCCCTCGCGGCCGTCGAGCCAATGCTGGGTCAGGTCCTCCCGCTTGAACCGGAAGGCGCGCAGCTCCTTCGGGGCCGCCTTGTCCAGAACCTGGAGCGTGCTCTCGAGGCTGACGAGAGGCCCGCCGCTCCGGGGAGCGCTGGCCTTGACGGAGAATGTCAGCCCCCCGTCCTCGGCCCTGCACCAGAAGCCGCCGCCCGCCTGGGCCGTATTCAGGCCGGCCAGGAGAACGGCGAGGGCGGGGACGATCGGATTGCGCATCGGCTGCTCCTTTCAGGATCGCGGCTCTTCAACTAGCCGCGCATGAAACAAAGCCATTCTCTTTGATCGCGTCTTTGCCTCTGATCGGCCGCGCTGGAGAAATGTAAAGGATATAGCTGCCCTTGAAGCTGCCTTCGTCGACCCTCGGGGCATAGATGATCAGTTCCACAACGTTGAAGGATTCGTCTCTCGATCCTAATCGGGCGAAGCGAAGCTTGAGCGATCCTCCTTCACGACCATCGTGCCAATGGCTTCTCAGGTCGCCCTGTCTGAACTGGAATGCCCGAAGCTCCTTCGGAACTTCCGTGTCAAAGACCTGGAGAGTGTTTTCCAGATGAAGGGGATACCCGCTGCTCTCCGGTTCGGTAGCACTGACATGGAATTCCAGGTTGTGATCGACAATATCGCACCACAACCCGCCGGATGCCTGTGCCGTTTCCAGGCTGGCCAGGAGAGCGATGGGTGCCAGGAAAGCAGATTGGCGCATCAATGCTCCTGTGAGTCGATAGGTCTGTTGCTTATGTTACATTACAACGATCTTTCGACGGCCGATAGGCCCGCAGCCAGGAGACCGGTACAGGGCGATGGGACCACCGACCCTGCGAACCGGGACCGGATGCTCTAGAATCCTCAAGGCGCCCCTCGAACCTCGCTGTTCCCTGGAGATCATCCTTGCCGACCCTGTCCGACGACGTCCTCGACCAGCTCTTCCATCATGCGCGCACCCACCGCTGGTGGCAGGACAGGGCGATCCCCGACGAGACCCTTCGGGCCGCCGCCGACCTCGCCAAGCTGGGGCCGACCAGCGCCAATTGCTCCCCGGGCCGCTTCGTCTTCGTGGTGTCGCCGGAGGCCAAGGAGAGGCTCAAACCCCATCTCGACCGGGGCAACGTGCGCCAGACCATGAGCGCGCCCGCCACCGCGATCGTCGCCTACGACCTGGAATTCTACGAGAAGCTCGGTTTTCTCGCCCCGCACAGCCCGGACGCGCGGGGCTGGTTTGCCGGCAAGCCGGCGGTGATCGAGGAGACGGGGCTGCGCAATTCCAGCCTCCAGGGCGCCTATCTCATCATGGCGGCCCGGGCGCTGGGCCTGGATTGCGGCCCCATGGGCGGCTTCGACCGCAGGGGCGTGGACGACGCCTTCTTTCCCGAGGGCAGCATCAAGTCGAATTTCCTGATCAATCTCGGCTACGGGCTGCCCGAAAAGCTCCATCCCCGCCAGCCCCGCTTCGCCTTCGACGAGTTCTGCACGATCGCCTAAGCCGCAGCTTCGTCCCCAGGGACAAGAATCGGGGGCAGGCGGATCGTGCCTTGCCCGGCGATCTGGGCTAGGATGGCCCGTTTCCGAGAGGCGACAGGACAAGTGGTGGACAGTTCGGTTCGAGTTTCCCAGGCGCCCGGCGCGGGCGAGACGCAAAACCCCGCCATGCCCGGCCATGCGCCCGGCCCCGAGGCCCCGTTCCCGGAGCGCACCACCATCGATTCGACCTTCCGCAACGGATCGCTGACCGCCATGGGGGTGGTGGTGGCCTTCTCGCTGGGGTTCCTCAGCCGATGGGCCGGGCTTCCAGGGAGCTGGACCGGTTCGGACATCTTCGCGGTCGCGGCCATCACCCTGGGCGTCTCCCTGCAGGTCAAGGCGCTGGTCGATATGCTGTCGGTCAGGTCCCTCATCGTGGTCCGGTACAACCGGACGGTCCGCGTGTTCTTAGGGGGCCTGATCCTCGTCACCGCCGGGATCGCAGCCGCGATCTTCGCCGACCTCGTCGGTCTCGGCGGCATCGCCCTGCGGGGCTGACATCCTCTCCGGCCCGCGCCCGGCGGAAAACAGGTTTCCTCCCGTCCGGATCATGCTCTAAAGAGACCTGACACCAGACGGAGACGGACGTTGCGCGTTCTTGCCATCGATACGGCGCTCGGCGCCTGCGCGGCCTGCATCTGGCAGGCGGGCGGCGCCGAGCTGCTGGCCAGCGAGACGATCCCCATGGAGCGCGGCCATGCGGAGGCCCTGCTGCCGCTCATCGACCGCCTGTCGTCCCAGGCGGAGGGCGGGTTCGGGGGCCTGGACCGGGTGGCCGTGACCGTGGGCCCGGGCAGCTATACGGGCCTGCGGGTGGGCATCGCGGCGGCGCGGGGCATCGGCCTGGCCGCCGGCATCCCGGTCATCGGCGTCGCCACCCTGTCGGCCTATCTCGCGCCGCTCATGGCGGGCGACCGGCGCGGGCTCTACGCCGCCGCCATCGACGCCCGGCACGGGCAGATCTACATCCAGGCCCTGGCGCCGGGGGGACGCGCCATCATCCCGCCAAGCCTCATGACCTACCGCGAGGCGCTCCGGCTCCTCGGCTCCGGTCCGCTTCTGGTGACGGGATCGGCCGCCGCCATGCTCGCGGCGGAAGCGCGGGCGCAAGGGGTCGAGGCCCATGTGGCCGACGTGTCGCCGGCTCCCGACATCGCCTGGGTGGCGCGGCTGGGCGCCATCGCGGACCCGAATCAGGCCCTGCCGAAACCGCTCTATCTGCGCGAGCCCGACGCCAAGCCCCAGGCCGGGGCGCGAATTCCCCGGCAATGAGCTTTCTCGACCGGTTCACAAGGCCTCCCGCTCCGCGAATCGAGCCCATCGGCGCCGAGGCCGCCTCCCAGCTCGCGGCCATTCACGCCTCCGCGTTCTCCCAGCCCTGGAATACCCTGGATTTCGAGCGCCTGCTCGGCGAGCGCGGGGTGATCGCCGACGGTCTTTTCCTGGGGCGCACGACCAGGCCCGCCGGCTTCGCGCTCTCGCGGATCGTGCTCGACGAGGCCGAGATCCTCACCATCGCCCTTGCGCCTGAGGCCCGCGGGCGCGGCCATGCGGGCGCCCTCCTGTCCCGCCACCTGGACGCGCTCTCCCGCCGGGGCGTGCGCCAGGTGCACCTCGAAGTCGATGAGGGCAACGTCCCGGCCATCGCCCTCTACCGCCGCCATGGGTTTCGCGAGACGGGGCGGCGGACCGGGTATTACCGAAAAACCGACGGGGCGCGGGCGTCGGCCCTCACAATGGCGCTGGACCTGTAGCCCTAGCGGGCCGGGTCCCGTATAACCCCTGCCAGGAGGGGGTGAGCCTTGGCTTTACGCAGCATCAAAACCGCCAGAGCGCGCCGGTCGGGCGCCATCGAGCGCGCCTGCCGCGAGAAGGGCCTGCGCATGACCGGCCAGCGCCGGACCATCGCCCGGGTGCTCGACGATTCGGAGGATCATCCCGACGTGGTGGAACTGCACCGGCGCGCGGCGGCCATCGACCACCGCATCTCGCTCTCCACCGTCTACCGGACCGTGAAGCTCTTCGAGACCGAAGGCATCCTCGAGCGGCTCGATTTCCGCGACGGCCGCTCCCGCTACGAGCAGGCGGCGCGGGAGCATCACGACCACCTGATCAACCTCGAGACCGGGGACGTGATCGAGTTCCGCTCCGAGGACATCGAGGCGCTCCAGACCGAGATCGCCCGGCGGCTCGGCTACAAGGTGGTCTACCACCGGCTCGAGCTCTATGCGGTCCCCCTCGACAAGGACGACGCGTGAAAAAAGTCGGCGTCGCCTTCCGGCTCCTGCTGCTCGGCCTGCTGGGCCTCGCGCTCGTGCCGCTGCACATGCTGGCGCTTCGCCTGAACTGGTCGATCCTGCACGTGGTGCCGGTGTGGTTTCATCGGGTCCTCCTGAAGATCTTCAACGTGCGGGTGATCGAGCGGGGCACGCCTCCGGGCGATGCTCCCACCATCGTGCTGTCCAACCACGTCTCATGGATCGACATTCCGGTCGTCGGCTCCCTGCACCCGCTCTCCTTCATCGCCAAGTCCGAGATCGAGGGCTGGCCGGTGGTCGGGCTCCTGGCGCGGCTCCAGCGCTCCGTCTTCATCGACCGCCAGCGCCGGAAGGCCACCGCGGAGGTGAACGACGCCCTCGCCCACCGTCTGGTGAAGGGGGAGGTGATCGTGCTGTTTGCGGAAGGCACCACGAGCGACGGCAACAGGCTCCTGCCCTTCCGCTCCTCCCTCGTCGGCGCGGCCCAGATGGCCCTGATGCACGACAGCGTCGAGCGCGTTTTCCTGCAGCCGCTGGCCATCGCCTATACCCACCGCAACGGGCTCCCCGTCACCCGGCGCGACCGGCCCTTCATCGCCTGGTACGGCGACATGGATCTCGGGCCCCACCTCGCCCTGTTCGTCCAGGGCCATCCCCTGGACGTGGTGGTCACCTGGGGCGAGCCGATCCCCTTCAACGGCAACCGCAAACAGGCCACCGCCGCCGCGGAGCTGGCCGTGCGGCAGGCCGTGAAGGCGGCGTGATCCCTGTCACGCCGGGCAGCGCTCTTCCCTCAGGAAAGAGCGCGGCGTCCTCTGACTCTGATCGTCATCTCGGCCATCTTGCGCTGAGGCATCCCTACCCCCTTGCGGCCTCCGCCTCGGCCTGAGCCCTCGCCTCGTCCAGGAGCCAGGCCCGGAAGGCCTTGACGGCGGGCCTGTCCGCAGAGGCCTCCGGGGAGACCACGTAGTACCGGTAGGCCCCTTTGATCTGGTGCGGAAAGGGCCGGACCAGGCGGCCTGCGTCGAGGTAGTCGCCGATCAGCACGTTGGTGGCCAGCGCCACCCCCTGCCCGGAGGCCGCGGCCTGGAGGCAGAGATAGGTATGGCTGAAGCGCGGGCCGCGGGAGGTGTCGACCCCCTCGACGCCCGCCGCCTGGAGCCAGCGGTCCCAGGTGATGTAGTCCGGCACCTCCTCGACCACCTCGTGCACCAGGGTGTGATGGCGCAGATCGTCGGGCTGGCGGAGGGGATGGCGGGGGTCGTTGACCAGGGCGGCGCTGCATACGGCAAAGAAGGTCTCCTCCATCAGGAGGTCCGTGCGCAGGCCCGTATAGCCGCCCCGGCCGAAGCGGATCGCCACGTCCACGTCCTCGCGGGCGAAATCGGTCAGCCGCGTCGAGACCGACACGCGCACGTCGATGTCGGGATGGCGCTCCCGGAAGGAGCCGAGCCGGGGGATGAGCCAGTTGGACGCGAGGCTCGGCATGGAGCTCACGGTGATCACATGCGAGGTCTCCGGCCGCAGGACCTGCGCGGTGGCCTCGTCGAGCCGGTTGAGCGCGTCCGTGACGGCGGCGGCGTAGCGCTCGCCCAGCGGCGTCAGCGCGACGCCCCGGCTCGGCTGGCGCAGGAACAGGGGCCGCCCGACCCAGGCCTCCAGGGCCTTCACCTGCTGGCCCACGGCGCTCGCCGTGACGGCGATCTCGTCGCCGGCCTTCTCGAAGCTGAGGTGGCGCGCGGCCGCCTCGAAGGCGCGCAAGGAATTCAGGGGTGGGAGCCGGCGACGGGACATGGGGAAGGCCCTGGGGGGATTTGCCCAAGATCAGCTTGGGCAAGACGCAAGAACTTCTCGTTTGCCGAAACCCTAGCACAGGCGCACATTCATCTCCAGTGAAACGCCATCGAAGGAGACCCGTCATGGCGATCGGATATGCCACAGCAAATCTTGGGTTCCACCCCACGGCCCGGGAACGGAAGAGCGCCTTGCTGCAGCTCGTTCTGCGCTATGAAGCCTGGCTCGACCGGCGCAGGACCTCGCGCGCCTTGTACCAGATGGACGATGGGGCGCTGGCCGATATCGGGCTGTCGCGGGCCGACGTGGAGGGGTTGAACGACGCCTCCTGGCAGGATTATCTGCCGCCGTCCCTCGGACGCTAACCTCCTGCCCGGCGAAAAGGCCCCAAGATGAAGCTCTATTCCGGCCCCCTGAGCCTGTTCTCGCGCAAGGTCGAGATCGCCCTTCGGGAGAAGGGGCTGCCGTTCGAGCGCATCGAGGTGCCGTTCAGCCAGACCCGGGGTTACAGCCCCAAGCACCCGGACGTGCTGGCCGCCAACCCCAAGGGTCAGGTGCCCGTCCTCGTGGACGGGGATCTGACCCTGTACGATTCGACGGTGATCCTGGAATATCTCGAGGACGCCTATCCCGAACCCGCGCTGTATCCGCGAGCGCCCCGGGAGAAGGCGCGCTGCCGCCTCCTCGACCTGTTCGCCGACGAGGTGATGCTGGTCCCGCTGCGCTCGCTCATGCACCGCACGGAGCCGGACGCGCGGGAGTCCGCGCGCTGGGAGGCGAACGAGGCGAGGGCCCGGGAGGCCGAGGCCGTTCTGGCCGCCCATTTCGCAGAACTCGACCGGAAGCTCCAGGGCAAGGATTATCTCTGCGGCGCGTTTTCGGCCGCCGACATCTCGGTTTTCATGGCGGTTCTCTGGACCCGCCGCCTGGGCGGCGCATTCCTCGAGGGGCGCGACGCCCTGGCGGCCTGGTCCGCGAGACTCGAGCGCCGCCCGGCCTTCGCAGCCACCGCAGCCGCCATCCGCGACGCCGACCGGGAACTGTCCGCTCCTGTCGACGGCGCCGATTGGAATTGAGATCGCGCTCTGACGCAGCAGCCCAGCGCCAGCCGCTCGTACGCCTCCCAAGCCTGATGAGGCGTCCTCTTCCCCTCCCCTTGCGGGGAGGGTGGGACGGTGCAGGATGGGGCGCTCTTCCCTCCCCCTTGTGGGGAGGGCCAGGGTGGGGGTGTGAGCGATAGCCTATCAGCGTATGGCG
>DASQTM010000423.1:0-3333 GCA_035641875.1 Microvirga sp.
AACCGGCACCAAGGGTTTGAAGGCCAACATCTTCGAGGGATAGGCCATGGCAATCGAGCGATTCGGCGTCGTCGACGGCGAGGACGTCCTGCAGGTCACGCTGACCGGTCCGAGTTCCGGCATCAACAGGGTCGAGATGCGGGTTCTCACCTGGGGGGCGGTTGTCAGGGACTTGGTCGTGCCGTCGGTGGCGGGCCTCCAGCGGGTGGTGCTGGGCCTCAATTCCATCGAGGATTACGTCGCCCACTCCCCCTATTTCGGCGCCATTGTCGGACGCTACGCCAATCGGATCGGAGGGGCGCAGTTCGACCTGAACGGGGAAACCTGCAAGCTCGACGCCAATGAGGGGCGCAATCAGCTCCATGGCGGCTCGATGGGCTTTGGAACGCGCCTCTGGAGCATTGTCGATCATAAGCCCTCCAGCGTCACCCTGAGCCTCGTCTCCGATGACGGCGACATGGGCTATCCGGGCCGCCTGACCGCCACCTGTACCTATGAGCTTCAGGACCCGGCAACCGTGAGGATCGCCCTGGAGGCCACCTGCGACAGGCCGACGCCGGTCAACCTGACCACCCACGGCTACTTCAACCTCGACGGCAGCGGGGACATTTCCTCCCACCACCTGATGATCGAGGGCGATTTCATCACGCCGACCCGCTCCGACCTCATCCCCACGGGCGAGATCAGAGGCGTCACGGATACCGACTACGATTTCACCTCCTTGAGGCCGATCGGGGCCGCGCAACTCATGCAGCGCCGGGTCCCCTACGACATCAATTACGTCCTCCGGGGCAAGGCCGGCGAACTGCACCGCGCCGCAACCCTGAAATCGCTCAGGAGCGGCGTCTCCATGGAGCTCTGGACCACCGAACCGGGCCTCCAGTTCTATGACGGGCACCTGATCAACATGCCGGTTACCGGCCTCAACGGGACGCCGTACGGGCCCCACGCGGGTCTGTGCCTCGAACCGCAAAGGTTTCCGGACGGCCCCAATAAGGCCCATTTTCCCCTGTCTATTTTGGAGCCTGGACTCGTCTCCAGACAGGTCAGCGAACTGCGTTTTTCACGGTAGGGAACTTCGGACGAGTTCGGCCATTATTCCTATGAGGCGTTGCGTAATGGGAATAACACCAACAAAAAAAGAGGTCGTCCCTATGCCGGTGCTCGACGCGAAAGCCCTGGATCTCGATCCCGAAGGAGCGGCTTTCCTCAAGAGCGTTCTGCGTCAATACCCCTTGCCCAAACCCGCTCGGGCGGAGGCTCCCAAGACGAGGATCGGCCGGGTTCACTTCCACTATCGGGTGATCCGCCGCCGGAAAGAGCTTCTCACCAGCATGGTGTGACTGTCTCCCGGCTTTGGCCTTTCCTCAAGCCGCCGCCAAGCCTCGCTTCGCCAGGAGCGCGTCGGCCGTCGGAAGGCGGCACCGGAAGGCGGTGTAGGCCTCCGCCGGATCGCGCAGGTTTCCGGCGGAATAGATGAAGCGCTTGAGCTTGTCCGCCATGTCCCGGCTGAAGGCGTCGCCGGTCTCTTCGAAGGCCGTGAAGGCGTCCGCGTCCAGCACCTCGGACCAGAGATAGCTGTAATAGCCCGACGAATAGCCGTCCCCTGAAAACACATGGGTGAAATGCGGTGTGCGGTGACGCATGATGATCTCGCGCGGCATGCCGATGCGCTCCAGGGTTTCCTTCTCGAAGGCCGATGGATCGAGGTTGTCCAGGTTCGTGCGGCGATGGAGTTCGATGTCCACGAAAGCGGACGCCAGATACTCCACCGTGGCGAAGCCCTGGTTGAAGTTCCGCGCCGCCATCAGGCGCCCGAGCAGATCCTCCGGGATCGGCTCGCCCGTCCGGTAATGGGTCGCATAGCGGCGCAGGATGCTCTCCTGGGACAGCCAGTGCTCGTAGAGCTGCGACGGCAGTTCCACGAAATCCGTCGACACGGCGGTCCCCGCCAGCAGCGGGTAGGTCACGTCGGACAGAAGCCCGTGCAGGGCATGGCCGAATTCATGGAAGAGCGTGCGCGCATCGTCGAAGCTCAGGAGCGAGGGTTCGCCCGCAGCGCCCTTCGAGAAGTTCATCACGTTCACGATGATGGGGCGAATGTCGCCGGTGAGCCTTTCCTGGGAGCGGAAGGCGCTCATCCATGCGCCGCTGCGCTTGGAGGAGCGGGCGAAGTAATCGCCGATGAAGGCGCCCACAGGCGCGCCGCTCGCGTCCGAGACCTGCCAGGCCCGGATGTCGGGGTGGTAGCGCGGAAAATCCTTCAACTCCCGGAAGGTCAGGCCGAAGAGCCTTTGCGCCGTGTCGAAGGCCGCCTCGATGATCCGGTCGAGCTGGAAATAGGGCTTGATCACCGCCTCGTCGAGGTTGTGGCGGGCCATCCGCACCCCTTCGGCATAGTAGCGCCAGTCCCACGGCTCGATGGCGATGTTGTCGCCCTGGGACTGCGCCAGGGCCTGGAGGTCGTCGCGCTCCTGCCCTGCGCGGGCGCGGGCCGGCGTCCAGACGTCGTTCAGGAGCTTGAGCACGGCGTCCGGCGTCTTGGCCATGGTGTCGGCGAGCTTGAAATCCGCGAAGGTCTCGTAGCCCAGGAGCTTTGCCCGTTCGGCGCGCAGGGCCGCCATCTCGGCGATGATGGCCTTGTTGTCGGTAGCGCCCCCGGCATCGCCCCGCGCGGCCCAGGCCTTGAAGGCCTGTTCGCGCAGGTCCCGCCGCTTGGAGAATTGCAGGAAAGGCTCGATGCTGGAGCGGGAAAGCGTGATCACGTGCTTGCCCTTGAGGCCGCGATCCTCCGCCGCCTGCGCGGCCGCTTCGCGCAGGAACGAGGGCAGGCCTTCGAGATCCGCCTCGCCCTCGAGCACGAGCTGATAGGATTTCTCGTCGGCCAGCACGTTCTGCGAGAACTGCGTGCCGAGGCTCGCGAGCCTTTCGGTGATGGCCGCCAGCCGCTTCTTGTCCTCCGGCCCGAGCCTGGCGCCGGCGCGGACGAAGATGGTGTGGTAGCGGTCGAGAACGCGGGCCTGTTCCGGGCTCAAATCCAGGCTGTCGCGCCGGTCGTAGAGAGCCGCCACGCGCCGGAACAGGGCCTCGTTCATGAAGATGCTGTTGCGGTGCTTGGCCAGGACCGGCGCCATGTCGCGCTCAATCGCCTGGATGGCGTCGTTGGTGTGCGAGCCCGCCAGGTTGAAGAACACGCCGCCGACCCGCTTGAGGCGCAGCCCGCTCCGCTCCAGGGCCTCGACGGTGTTGGCGAAGCTGGGCTCCTCCCCGCTGCCCGCGATGGCGGCGATCTCGGCCTGCTGCTCCGCCAGGGCGGTGTCGAAGGCAGGCTTG
>DASQTM010000424.1:0-6150 GCA_035641875.1 Microvirga sp.
TCTCGTCGTCGGCGAGGAACATCTCCAGCACGTCGATGAACTCGGTGCCCTTCACGGGATCGCCGCCGATGCCGACCGCCGTCGTCTGGCCGAGCCCCGCCTGGCTCGTCTGGAACACGGCCTCGTAGGTGAGCGTGCCGGAGCGCGACACGATGCCGACCGAGCCGGGTTTGAAGATGTTGGCCGGCATGATGCCGATCTTCGACTCGCCCGCCGTGACGATGCCCGGGCAGTTCGGGCCGATGAGGCGCGACTTGGAGCCCTGGAGCGAGCGCTTCACGCGCACCATGTCCTGCACCGGGATGCCTTCCGTGATGCAGACGATGAGCGGGATCTCGGCCTGGATCGCCTCGAGGATGGCGTCCGCCGCGCCCGGAGGCGGAACATAGACCACCGAAGCGTCGGCGCCGGTCGCCTCGCGCGCCTCCATGACCGTGTCGAACACGGGCAGGTTCAGGTGCGTCGCGCCGCCTTTCCCGGGCGAGGTGCCGCCGACCATCTTGGTGCCGTAGGCGATGGCCTGCTCGGAATGGAAGGTCCCGTTCTTGCCGGTGAAGCCCTGGCAGATAACCTTGGTGTTCTTGTCAATGAGGATGGACATTCTCGTTTCCTGTACCTCGACGAAGGAGGGATGCCAGTTTTTGAAACACGGCGATGATCACAACGGCCGCCAAGGCAATGACTGTAACCGTCAAAGCCAGAACAGACGCCCAAAGAAACACTGTCAGTGTCTCGGACAGAGTGAGGTGGCCGCCTAAGACACTCACACTATTGACGAGAACGGACCCGACAATGATCGCAAGAAGAGTATAGAGCCAAACCCATCTTACGATTCGTACAGCGGAGCCCTTGCCGAGCTTGTCACTGAACAGCCCGCCAATGAGGTACAAGAACAGTTCGAAAAGATTGAGGGCCATCGCTCGGCAGCTCCTGAGCTGCTCCTTTACTTGTTAGCCTCGGACCGCATTCACGATCTTCTGGGCGGCGTCGTCGAGGTCATCCGCCGGGATCACGTTGAGGCCGGAGTCGCGGATGATCTGCTTACCCTCATCCACGTTGGTGCCTTCGAGCCGCACCACCAGGGGAACCTGGAGACCGACCGTCTTCACGGCCGCGATCACGCCGCGGGCGATGACGTCGCACTTCATGATGCCGCCGAAGATGTTGACCAGGATGCCCTTCACGTTGGGATCGGCCGTGATGATCTTGAACGCCGCCGTTACCTTCTCTTCCGAGGCGCCGCCGCCCACGTCCAAAAAGTTCGCCGGCTCTTCGCCGTAGAGCTTGATGATGTCGAGCGTCGCCATGGCGAGGCCCGCGCCGTTGACCATGCAGCCGATGGTGCCGTCGAGGGCGATATAGGCGAGGTCGTACTTGGACGCCTCGATCTCTTTTTCGTCCTCTTCCGTGATGTCGCGGAGTTGCACCACGTCAGGGTGGCGATAGAGGGCGTTGCCGTCGAAGGACACCTTGGCGTCGAGGCAGCGCAGGTGCCCGTCCTTGGTGACGATGAGCGGGTTGATCTCCAGCATCTCCATGTCCTTCGCCAGGAAGGCCGTGTAGAGCTTGGTCACGATCTCCTCGGCTTCCTTGGCCAGCGAACCTTTGAGGCCTAGAGCCTTCGCCACGGTGCGGCCGTGATGGGGCATGACGCCGGTGGCCGGATCGACCGCGAAGGTCAAAATCTTTTCAGGGGTGTCGTGAGCGACCTTCTCAATGTCCATGCCGCCTTCCGTGGAGACCACGAAGGCGACGCGGCCGGTGGCGCGGTCGACCAGCATGGACAGGTAGAACTCGCTCTCGATGTCGGAGCCGTCCTCGATGTAGAGACGGTTGACCTGCTTGCCGGCCTCGCCGGTCTGGATCGTCACGAGGGTCTTGCCCAGCATCTGCTGCGCGAACTGCTTCACCTCGTCGATGGACTTGGCCAGCCGCACGCCGCCCTTCTCGCCGGCCTCGGCTTCCTTGAACCGGCCCTTGCCGCGGCCGCCCGCATGGATCTGGGACTTCACCACCCAGAGCGGACCGCCGAGCTCCTTGGCGGCGGCCTCGGCCTCGTCTGCGGAGAAGATAGCGACGCCGCGGGAGACGGGAAGACCGAACTCCTTCAGAACGGCTTTGCCTTGGTATTCATGGATGTTCATCTGTTTTCCTCTCCGTCATGCCCGGGCCTGGTCCGGGCATCCACGCTTTCGCGGCGTGGCAGTGGAAGACGTGGATGGCCGTCACAAGGCCGGCCATGACGCGTGGCGTTAGGCCAAAGCCGGGTTGATCTGCTTGCAGGCGTCGATCAGACCCTGCACCGAAGCGACGGACTTCTCGAACATGCCTTTCTCCTCGCCGGAGAACTCGACCTCGAGGATGCGCTCGACGCCGTTCGCGCCGATGACGATCGGCACGCCGACGAACATGTCCTTCACGCCGTACTGGCCCGTCAGATAGGCGGCGCAGGGCAGGACGCGCTTCTTGTCTTTCAGGTAGCTCTCGGCCATGGCGATGGCGGAGGCGGCCGGGGCGTAGAAGGCGGAGCCGGTCTTGAGCAGGTTGACGATCTCGCCGCCCCCTTTACGGGTGCGCTCGACCATGGCGTCGAGCTTCTCCTGTGAGGTCCAGCCCATCTTCACCAGATCGGGCAGCGGAACGCCGGCCACCGTGGAGTAGCGCACCAGGGGCACCATGTCGTCGCCGTGGCCGCCGAGCACGAAGGCTGTCACGTCCTCCACCGACACCTTGAACTCCTCGGCCAGGAAGTGGCGGAAGCGGGCGGAGTCGAGAACGCCGGCCATGCCGACGATCTTTTCGGGCGACAGGCCGGAGAACTTCTGCAGGGCCCAGACCATGGCGTCGAGGGGATTGGTGATGCAGATGACGAAGGCCTCGGGAGCATATTGCTTGATGCCGTTGCCCACCGCTTCCATGACCTTCAGGTTGATGCCGAGCAGGTCGTCGCGGCTCATGCCGGGCTTGCGCGGCACGCCGGCGGTGACGATGATCACGTCGGCGCCTGCAATGGCGGAATAGTCGTTCGCGCCCTGGTACTTGGCGTCGAACCCGTCGACCGGTGCGGACTCCGCGATGTCGAGACCTTTGCCCTGGGGAACGCCTTCCGCGATGTCGAAGAGGACGACGTCGCCGAGTTCCTTCAAGCCGACGAGATGGGCGAGCGTGCCGCCGATCTGGCCGGCGCCGATGAGCGCGATCTTGTGACGGGCCATGGATATGTCCTTAAGCAATGTTGAGAGGCGCAGGCCTTTTGAGGGTGGCGCTGTTTGACTCACAAATGGGACTGCTTCAAGCCAACAAAAGGTTAAACGGCAACGGTTTGCGCCGGGCCGGACCTTCGGCCAAGCTTCGGTAAGGTGAATAGTCTGGCATTTTCAGCAGCTTAGCAGATTTACTCTAGCCCGAAATATCCTGTTACAAATTTCTTATTTTGTAACTAAAGCTATACATTCCCATGGGCGAGGGCGCGCAGGACCACCCGGATCATGGCCGCCAGACGCTGATCCAGGATGTCTTGCGGCACGTCCACGTCGAGGCGCACGGTCAGCGGATTGATGAAGCGATAGACCGCGTCGCTGATGAAAGCGAGGGCCCTCTCCCGGTCCCGAGGCTCGAATTTTCCAGTGGCGATGCCCTCGTCCAGCACACGCTCGATCAGAACCCGCATGCGGGCGCGGTGCTTGCGGATGAGGGCCCGGGAGGTCTCGGTCGCGGAGCAATAGACGTCGAAGAGATGCCGGTCGTCCATCAGGAGATCCCGGTGGGTGCGCGCCCAGGCTTGGAGCAGGCGCTCCAGCTTGTCGTCGGCCGGATCGGGCGCGTCGGCGATATCGGCGATGACGGCTTCGAGCCTTCGCAGCCATTGCCCGGCGACCGCGTCGATCAGGGCCGCCTTGGAGGCGAAGTAGCGGTAGACATTGGCGTGGGTCATGCCGGCCGCATCGGCAATGCCCACCACGGTGACATGCCGGGGGCCGAACCGCTTGAGCTGATCGGCCGCGATGGCCAGGAGCCGGGTATCGGCGGGGGCGGCAGCCTCCGGGACGCGCAAGGCGCCGCCGCGGGGCCGCCTCATGTCTCGACGAGCCCCGTGCTCCGCCCGCTGTCGGACGAGTCGATGCGCCCGTGCGGCAGGGACAGGTATTCCTCTGAACGCATCTCGATGAGCCGCGACACGGTGCGGTCGAACTCGAAGGCCTCCCGCCCGGTTTCGGCGTGGTAGAGCTCCGGCGCCTCGGTTTCGGCGGAGGCCAGGAACTTCACGTGGGAGTCGTACAAGGTGTCGATAAGGGTGATGAACCGCTTGGCTTCGTTGCGGCGATCGAAATTCATCCGGGGGATGTTCTCCAGGATGATCGTGTGAAACGTCTCCGCGAGGGCGAGGTAATCGGCGGCGCCCAGGGGTTTGGAGCAGAGGTCCTCGAACGAGAAGCGCGCGACGCCGCCCGCAGCCTGGGGCACTTCGACCGAATGGCCCTTGACGGTCAGCGTCACGGGCTTGCCCTGCTCGCGCCCCGTCAGGCGCTTGAAGGCCCGGGACAGGGCTTCATGGGCCGCCGCATCCGCAGGCGTATGGAAGACGGGGCTGCCCGCAAGCTTCTCCAGGCGGAAATCCGTGCGGGCTTCGAGCCTTGCCACGTCCATCCGTTCCTGCAGGAGCCCGATGAAGGGCAGGAAGAGCGACCGGTTGAGGCCGCCCTCGTAGAGCCGGTCCGGCTCCACGTTGGAGGTGGCGACCACCACCACCCCATGGGCGAAGAGCGCCGTGAACAGGCGGCCGAGGATCATGGCGTCGGCGATGTCAGTGACGGTGAACTCGTCGAAGCAGAGCACCCACGCTTCCTTGGCCAGCACCTCCGCCACCGGGGCGATCGGATCGTCGCCGCTCACCTGGCCTGCTTTGAGCAGCTGCCGCCACCCGTGGATGCGCTCATGCACGTTGGACATGAAGGCATGGAAATGGACCCGGCGCTTGCCCCGCAGCGGCAGGGCCTCGAAGAAGAGGTCCATGAGCATGGTCTTGCCACGCCCCACCGAGCCCCAGATGTAGAGCCCTTTCGGCGGCGCATGGTTCTTCTTGCCGAAGAGCCAGCCCAGGGAGCTCGTCTTGCGGGCGAGCCGGAACCGGTCCAGCCCTTCCGCAAGGGCCTCGAGCCGCCGGAGCACCTTCACCTGCGCCGGATCGCGCTCGATGGCACCTTCCAGCACCAGCGCATCGTAGCGGGCCGTGATGGATGTGGGATTCGACAGACGGGGATCGGCCACTGGATGATCGACGCCGCCTACCGCGCCATGGAGAGCGGCGCGCCGGATTTGGCGATGGCGCCGCTGAGCGCGGAGGAGGAGCCGCGCAGCCGCGCCGCCACCGCGCCGCCGGTCTGGTAGAGATAGACCTCCCCGTCCCGGTAATCCCAGGCATTGACCCGGGACAGGTCCTGGTTGGAGCAGCCCGAGGCCGAAGCCCGGTAGAGATCGAGGGCGGGCGAGCTCGAGAGCTGGATGCGGCAGGAGCCGCCGGAGGCATCCCGGGCGGTCCAGGCGCCGACCATGGCGGTGCGGCTGGCCGGAGGGGCAGCCGGCGGCAGAGCCGCGATCTCCGTCCCGCCCGGGGGCGTCATGCCGGGACCCATGGGAGCGCCCGCCGCGGGCGGCAGGGGCTGGCCCTCGATAGGCGCCAGGGGAGCGGTTTCGACGGGACCGGACGGCACGGCCTCGACCGGTTCAGGATCGAGCACGGGCGCGGCTGTGGCGCTCTGGACCGGAGCGCCGCCGAAACGGGTCGAGGTGCATGCGCCGAGGGCCAGAACGGCGCACAGGGTGGCGGCCAGGGCATAACCATGTCGTCTCATCTCGACCTCAATCGTTTGAAGCGTTCGCGTGTCTTATCGGATTCGATGTCCGCTGGGGAACCGTGAAATGGCAGAGATCAGGGGCGAGTCAAGCCGAGACGTTCGCTTAGGAGCCGCAGGCAGCCAGCCTGTTCGTCCGTCGGGCCACCATAGGCCTCAGCAATCCGGGCCGCCATGTCGTAAAGCTCGGCGCGCTCAAAGGGCCGCAACCGATCCATCCACAGCCCTGAGAAGCGCCACACGAGATCGCTGGGATCCTTGACGTGATTGGCCACCCGGCGGGCAAATTTGAACGACT